>NZ_AVOF01000052.1:0-32242 GCF_000465935.2 Pseudomonas sp. EGD-AK9 | reverse complement strand
AGGTGGCGGCGGCGAGGCCGGCCAGGTAGTCGCCGGAGCGCGCCGGGCTGGCCTTGGCCAGCAGGGTCTTGAGGTCGGCGAAGCGGTAGACCAGGCGGCCGACGGTGGTCTGGTAGGGCATGGCTGCAACCCGTGCGGAGAACGACGGGATTACCGTGCAGCGGCCGTGCCAGGCGTTGCGGCGCCGCGCCGGCTGCGGCTGTAGCCCCGGGACGGGCGCCGGGCTGGTGCATTGGCGATGGCGGTGCACCGCTAGGGGGCCTGGCGGGCGCCGGCGCCTGCCTATACTTCAGGCATTCCCCGCCCAGCATGGAGGCCGCCATGAGCCATCCCGCCGTCGAATCCATCCGCTGCGTGGCGTTGGTGGGCCATGCTCAAAGCGGCAAGACCAGCCTGGCCGAGGCCTTGTTGCAGGCCAGCGGCGCCATCGCAACGGCCGGCAGCGTGGAGCGTGGCGACAGCCAGTGCGACTTCGATCCCCTCGAGCGCGAGTACCGCCATTCGCTGGCGTCGGCGCTGGTGCATTTCTGCTACGGCGCGGCCGAGGTCAACCTGGTCGACACCCCCGGCTCTTCCGACTTCGTCGGCCAGGCCCTGCCGGCCCTGGCCGCGGTGGACACCGCGCTGGTGCTGGTCGATGCCCAGGCCGCAGCCGTCGAGCCCAGCACCCGGCGCATGATGGCCTGGGCGGCCGAGCGTGGCCTGTGCCGCATGCTGGTGGTGAACAAGATCGACGCCGAGCGGGTCGACCTGCCCGGCCTGCTGGCCGCCCTGCGTGAGGCCTTCGGCAAGGAGGTGCTGCCGCTCAACCTGCCGGCCGACGATGCCCGCCGGGTGGTGGACTGCTTCTTCAACCCCGAGGGGCAGGCCGACTTCTCCTCGGTGGCCGAGGCCCACCAGGCGCTGGTGGACCAGGTGGTCGAGGTGGACGAGGCGCTGATGGCGCGTTACTTGGAGCAGGGCGTGATCCGCCCGCAGGAGTTGCACGCGCCCTTCGAGCAGGCCCTGCGCGAGGGCCACCTGATCCCGCTGTGTTTCGTCTCGGCGCGTAGCGGCGCCGGGGTGGTCGAGCTGCTCGAGGTGCTGGAGAAGCTGGCGCCCAACCCGCTGGAGGGCAATCCGCCGGTTTTTCTCGACGAGCGCGGCAAGGCCTTCGCCACGCTGGCCGAGTCCGATCGCCATGTGTTGGCCCAGGTGTTCAAGGTGGTGATGGATCCCTTCGTCGGCAAACTCGGCATCTTCCGCCTGTACCAGGGCACGCTGCGGCGCGATGCCCAGCTGTACGTCGGTGCGCTGCGCAAGGCGGTCAAGGTCGGTCACTTGCTGCGCCCGCAGGGCCGGCGTTACGAGGAGGTGGCGCAGCTGCTGCCCGGCCAGTTCGGTGCCCTGGCCAAGGTGGAGGACCTGGAGTTTGGCGCGCTGCTGCACGACTCCCACGACGAGGATGCGCTGCAGTTCAAGCCGCTGCCCCTGCCGCAACCGATGCAGGGGCTGGCCGTCGCGGCCAAGCGCCGCGGCGACGAGCAGCGCCTCGCCGAGGTGCTGGGGCGCCTGCTGGCCGAGGATCCCTGCCTGCGCCTGGACTACCACCAGGACACCCAGGAGACGGTGCTGCGCGGCATGGGCGAGTTGCACCTGCGCTACCTGCTCGATCGCATGGCCGGTACCTACAAGCTGGAAGTGGAGACCCGCCCGCCGCGCGTGCCCTACCGCGAGACCATCAGCCGCGCGGCCGAGGGCCACTACCGGCACAAGAAGCAGAGCGGCGGCGCCGGCCAGTTCGGCGAGGTGTACCTGCGCATCGAACCGCTGCCGCGTGGCGCGGGCTTCGAGTTCGTCGACCAGATCAAGGGCGGGGTGATCCCCGGGCAGTTCATTCCCTCGGTGGAGAAGGGCGTGCGCTCGGTGCTGGCCGCCGGCCCCCTGGCCGGCTGCCCGCTGGAAGACGTGCGGGTCTGCGTCCACGATGGCAAGAGCCACCCGGTGGATTCCAAGGACGTGGCCTTCCAGGCCGCCGGCCGGCGGGCGATGCTCGAGGCCCTGCGGGCCGCCGGTGGCATAGTGCTGGAGCCGCTGGTCAACATCGAGGTGGTGGCGCCGCAGGGCCGCCTGGGCGACATCACCGCCGACCTGACCAGCCGCCGCGGCCAGGTGCTCGGCACCGACTCGCTGGGCCCGGACCAACTGCTGGTGCGCGGCCTGGTGCCGCTGGCCGAGCTGGAGGGCTATGCCGGACGGCTCAAGGCGATCACCGCCGGGCAGGGTAGCTACAGCCTGGCGCTCAGCCACTACGAGCAGGTACCGGTCGAGGTACAGCAGCGCCTGGCGCGCGAATACCGGGCGACGCCGGAAGAGGACTGAGTCCCTAGCCGCTCAGATGCAACCTGGGACTGTGGCCAAGCGCTGCGCTGGATCCGGGCCATGAGCACAGTTCAGCGATCCAGCAGGGCTCGGCAAGGGGGGATCAACAACGCGTCATCCAGCCTACGCCGGGGCGCCGCTCCGGCGGCCTGGGTTTGCGCTACAATGCGCGGCGTTTTTGACCTGCCGAGACCCGCCATGCCCGCCTGCCAGACCCCGATCATCGTCGCCCTCGACTTTCCCAGCCGTGACGCCGCCCTGGCCCTGGCCGACCGCCTCGACCCGGCGCTGTGCCGGGTCAAGGTGGGCAAGGAGCTGTTCACCCGCTGCGGCCCGCAGGTGGTCGAGGCGCTGCAGGCCAAGGGGTTCGAGCTGTTCCTCGACCTGAAATTCCACGACATCCCCAACACCACGGCGATGGCGGTCAAGGCCGCCGCGGAGCTGGGCGTGTGGATGGTCAACGTGCACTGCTCCGGCGGCCTGCGCATGATGGCCGCCTGCCGCGAGGAACTGGACAAGCTCAGCGGGCCCAAGCCGCTGCTGATCGGCGTCACCGTGCTGACCAGCATGGAGCAGCAGGACCTGGCCGGCATCGGCCTGGACCTGCCGCCGCAGCAGCAGGTGCTGCGTCTGGCCGGCCTGGCCGCCGAAGCCGGCCTCGACGGCCTGGTCTGCTCGGCGCAGGAAGCGCAGGCGCTGAAGGTCGCGCAACCGCGCCTGCAGCTGGTCACCCCGGGTATCCGCCCGGCCGGCAGCGCCGCCGACGACCAGAAACGCATCCTCACCCCGCGCCAGGCGCTGGACGCCGGCTCCGACTACCTGGTGATCGGCCGGCCGATCAGCCAGGCGGCCGATCCGGCGCAGGCGCTGGTTGCGGTGGTGGCCGAACTCGGCGCCTGATTGGGGCGCTGCATCCATCCGACTGATAAAGGCCCGCGGGTCTTTATCAGTTTCCTGCATGATCCTGCACTCCAACGCCTGATAGTGCTGCTCGCCGCCCGGCGCGCTGGCTAGACTCGTCGCGACTTTCAATCGCTGCGAGGAAGCAGATATGAGCATGACCTTCTCCGGCCAGGTCGCCCTGGTCACCGGCGGCGCCGCCGGCATCGGCCGCGCCACTGCCCTGGCATTCGCCGCCGAGGGGCTCAAGGTGGTGGTTTCCGACGTCGACGCCGCGGGCGGCGAGGGCACCGTCGAGCTGATTCGTGCGGCCGGCGGCGAGGCGCGTTTCGTGCGCTGCGACGTGACCTGTGACGCCGAGGTCAAGGCGCTGATGGAAGCGGTGATCGCCGCCTACGGCCGCCTCGACTACGCCTTCAACAACGCCGGCATCGAGATCGAGAAGGGCAAGCTGGCCGAGGGCAGCGAGGCCGAGTTCGACGCCATCATGGGCGTCAACGTCAAGGGCGTGTGGCTGTGCATGAAGCACCAGATTCCGCTGCTGCTGGCCCAGGGCGGCGGCGCCATCGTCAACACCGCCTCGGTGGCCGGCCTCGGCGCGGCGCCGAAGATGAGCATCTACTCCGCCTCCAAGCATGCGGTGATCGGCCTGACCAAGTCGGCGGCGGTGGAGTACGCGAAGAAGAAAATCCGCGTCAACGCCGTGTGCCCGGCGGTGATCGACACCGATATGTTCCGCCGCGCCTACGAGGCCGACCCGAAGAAGGCCGAGTTCGTCGCCACCATGCACCCGGTCGGGCGCATCGGCAAGGTCGAGGAAATCGCCACCGCGGTGCTCTACCTGTGCTGCGACAACGCGGCCTTCACCACCGGCCATGCGCTGGCGGTGGATGGCGGCGCTACCGCAATCTGAGCCTCTAGCTCGGCGTTTGGCGACGCCCTTGGTCTATCGTTGGCTCGCAGGGCCACTGCGTTGGGTGGCCCTGACTGCGCAAAATCCTGCCAGGTTCAACCGGAGCGATAACCCTGATGACCGCCGATCCCTTGCTGACGCTGTTTCTCCCCGCCGCACTGGGCATCATCATGCTCGGTCTCGGCTTGTCGCTGAGCCTGGCGGACTTTGCCCGGGTGGCGAAATTCCCCAAACCCGTGCTGATCGGCCTGGCCTGCCAGCTGCTGCTGTTGCCGCTGGCCTGCTTCTTCCTGGCCAAGGCCTTCGGCCTGGCGCCGGCGCTGGCGGTGGGGCTGATGCTGCTGGCTGCCTCGCCGGGCGGCACCACGGCCAACCTCTACAGCCACCTGGCGCATGGCGACGTGGCGCTGAACATCACCCTGACCGCGGTCAACTCGGTGGTGGCGATCCTCACCATGCCGCTGATCGTCAACCTGTCGCTGGCCTATTTCATGACCGCCGAGCAGGCCATCCCGCTGCAGTTCGCCAAGGTGGTGCAGGTGTTCGCCATCGTCCTCGGTCCGGTGGCCATCGGCATGTGGCTGCGCAGCCGCTTCCCCGGTTTCGCCGAGCGCATGCAGAAACCGGTGAAGATCGTCTCGGCGCTGTTCCTGCTGCTGATCATCCTGCTGGCGGTGGCCAAGGACTGGCGCACCTTCGTCGACTACGCCCCGGCGGTGGGCGGCGCGGCGCTGGCCTTCAACCTGCTGAGCATGGCAGTGGGCTACTGTGTGCCGCGCCTGCTCAAGCTCAACCTGCGCCAGGCGATCGCCATCGCCATGGAGATCGGCATCCACAACGGCACCCTGGCCATCGCCCTGGCGCTCAGCCCGGCGCTGCTGAACAACCCGACCATGGCCATTCCGGCGGCCATCTACAGCCTGATCATGTTCATCACCGCGGCGCTGTTCGGCCTCTGGGTCAACCGCGTGCACGGCGCCGAGCTGACAGGGCCGGTGGCGCCGGGGGAGCGGGCGTAGTGCGTAGGGTGGCTAGCGCTTTATCCATCCACCACTTCTGACGCCAAGGGTGGATGAAAAGAGCGTCATCCACCCTACGCGACCTCAACGCTTGCCGGCGTTGAGAGTCGCCAGGGTCAGCAGGCCGGCGACTATGCCCCAGAACGCCGAGCCGACGCCGAGCAGGCTCATGCCCGAGGCGGTGACCAGGAAGGTGATCAGCGCCGCCTCGCGTTCGTTGGGCTCGCTCATGGCCTGGGTCAGGCCGCCGATGATCGAGGCGAACAGCGCCAGCGCGGCGATGGACAGGATCAGCGCCGCCGGCAGTGCGGCGAACAGCGCCGCCAGGGTGGCGCCGAAGATCCCGGCGATGCCGTAGAACACCCCGCACCAGACCGCCGCGGTGTAGCGCTTGCGCGGGTCCTCGTGGGCTTCCGGGCCGGCGCAGATCGCTGCGCTGATCGCCGCCATATGGATGCCGTGGCTGCCGAACGGCGCCATCAGGATCGACACCAGGCCGGTGCTGGTCAGCAGCGGCGAGGCCGGCACCTCGTAGCCGTTGGCGCGCAGCACGGCCATGCCCGGCAGGTTCTGCGAGGCCATGGCGACGATGAACAGCGGAATGCCGATGCTGATGGCGGCGGCCAGGGAGAAGCTCGGCGTGGTCCACTCCGGCGTGGCCAGCTGCAGCTGGAAGCCGCTGAAATCCAGCAGGCCGAAAACCCCGGCCAGCAGGCTGCCGACGATCAGCGCGGCGAGCACCGCGTAGCGCGGCCACAGGCGCTTGCCGAACAGGTAGGCGAGCAGCATGGCGACCACCAGCACGGGCTGCTGCTCGGCGGCCACGCAGATTTCCAGGCCGATCTTGAATAGCACGCCGGCCAGCAGGGCGGCGGCGATGGAGGCGGGGATACGCCGCATCAGGCGGTCGAAGGTGCCGGTCAGGCCGATCAGCACGATCAGCCCCGAAGCCAGGATATAGGCGCCGATGGCCTCGCCGTAGGACACCTGCGGCAGGCTGGTGATCAGCAGCGCCGCGCCGGGGGTGGACCAGGCGATCATCACCGGCGCGCGGTAGCGCAGCGACAGCACGATGCAGCACAGCGCCATGCCGATCGACAGCGCCCAGATCCACGAGGAAATCTGCCCGCTGCTCAGGCCGGCGGCCTGGCCGGCCTGGAACATCAGCACCAGCGAGCTGGTGTAGCCGGTGAGCATGGCGATGAAGCCGGCGACCACGGCCGAGGTGGAGGTGTCCGCCAGCGGGCGCAGGCGGGCGGGGGCGGCGTCTTGCATCAGAACAGTCCCGTGTCGACGAGTATGGGGTAGAGCGAGGCGACCAAGAGTAACGCCATGCCGATATTGAAGGCGCGCAGCGCACGCGGATTGTTCAGCCAGCTGCGCAGCAGGCTGCCGGCCACGGTCCACAGGCCGACGCTGGGGCAGTTGACTAGGGCGAACAGCGCAGCGATCAGCAGCACGTTGCTGACGAAGCCGTCCTGCGGCGTGTAGGTGGTGATGGCGCCGATGGCCATGATCCACGCCTTGGGGTTGACCCACTGGAAGGCCGCCGCCTGGAGGAAGGTGAAGGGCTTGGCCGCCGGCCGGGCGCTGCCCTGCGGCGCGCCGGCCTGGGCGATCTTCCAGGCCAGGTAGAGCAGATAGGCGGCGCCGACGTAGCGCAGCACCTGGTGCAGCACCGGCAGGCGCTCGAACAGCTGGCCCAGCCCCAGCCCCACCGCAGCCACCAGCAGCATGAAGCCCAGGCTGATGCCGAGCATGTGCGGGATGCTGCGGCGCACGCCGAAATTCACCCCGGAGGCGAGCAGCATCATGTTGTTGGGCCCAGGCGTGACCGAGGTGACGAAGGCGAAGGCGACGAAGGCGAGCAAGAGTTCGGCGGTCATGGGGGTTCTCCGGTGACAGGCCATCAGCCTATGGCGCCGCCGGGGCGGCGTCGCGGTACAGCCACCTGCGGGTTGAACCGTACAGTCTGGTCAAGCGTCGCGCGCCTGGTTAGCCTCGGGGTTTTCCCGGATCAGGACAGGCCCGATGCAACCGGACAACCCCTATAGCGCGCCGCAGGCGGACCTGCTCGACGCGACACGCGCCCCCCGCCTGCAGGGCTGGAGCGCGCGCCAGCTGCAGGTGCTCGGCTGGCTGGCGCTGGTCTCGGTGCTGACCAACGCCCTGATGTTTGGCTTGCTGGTGGCCAGCGGCCTGCTGGAGGAGGGCGAGGCGCAGCTGCTGTTGGCCTACACCGACTGGCTGAACCTGGCGCTGGTGCTGCTCGGCTGCTACCTGCTGCTGCGGTTCAAGGCCTTCGCTGAGGCGCGTTTCGCCGCCAGGGGGCTGGGCGTGCCGATCTGGGCGCTGGTGGCGGTGACCCTGCTGCTGGAGGCGCTCGATGCTCTGTTCGGCGAGCGCCTGTTCGCCGCCCTGGATTGGCCGACCGCCAGCTATATCGGCGTGCTCTGCCTGATGGGCGCCTGCACCGCCTGGCTCGGTGTACGCCTGCTCAAGGTCGACTACCCCTATCCGGCGCTGCGGGTGATGGCCTGGCTCGACCTGGTCGGCGGCCTGATGCTGGTCAGCGTGCTGCTGATGCTGGTGGCCGTGCTGCCGCTGCTCGGCGCCGGCGTGGCGTTGATGCTGGTGTTCTTCAAGGGCGCCGCCGAGCTGCAGGAGCCGGCGGCGCACTAGCAGGCTCAGGGCTGGGTCAGCTGCGACTGGCTCAGCTGGTGCTCCTCGCCGGCGTAGTAGGCGCGCACCCTGGGGTCCATCACCGCGCGCCACAGCGGCGGAATCAGCGCCAGGACGATCATCCCGGCATAGCCGTTGGGCAGTTGCGGGCTGTCGTCGAAGTGGCGCAGCACCTGGTAGCGACGCTTGGCGTAGGCGTGGTGGTCGGAATGGCGCTGCAGGTGAAAGAGGAACAGGTTGGTCAGCAGGAAGTTGCTGTTCCACGAGTGATGCGGGTTGGTGCGCTCGTAGCGGCCGTTGTCCAGTTTGCGCCGGTGCAGGCCGTAGTGCTCGACGTAGTTGACTATCTCCAGCAGGGTGAAGGCCATGACCGCCTGGCCGAGGAAGAACAGCGCGCCGAGCCAGCCGAACGCCAGGCCGAAACCGAGCAGCAACAGGGCGCTGATGGCGTACCACCAGATCAGCTCGTTGCGCCAGTGCAGGGCCGGCAGGCCGCGACGTTTGAGGCGCTCGGCCTCCAGCGTCCAGGCGTTGAGGAAGTTGTGCTTGTAGGCGTGCGGCAGGAAGGCGTACAGGCTCTGGCCGAAGCGCGAGGAGGAGGCGTCCTCGGGGGTGGAGACGTGCACGTGATGGCCGCGTACGTGCTCCACCTTGAAGCCGGCGTAGCACACCGCGGCCAACAGCAGGCCGCCGGCGCGCTGTTCCAGCTGCGGATCCTTGTGGATCAGTTCGTGCGCCACGGTGATGCCGATGGCGCCCATCACCGTGCCGACCGACAGCACCCAGCCGAGCTGGCCGAGCCAGCTCCAGGCCTGGTAGTTGACGAACACCCAGCCGCTCCAGACCAGCATGGCCAGCAGCAGCGGCACCGTGGCCAGGCTCAGCAGGCGGTAGTAGCCCTGGGCTTCCAGGGCCGGCACCTCGCTGCTTTCCTCCGGGTTGGCCGGGTCGCGGCCGACCACGAAATCCAGCAGCGGAATCACCCCGAACACCACGGTGATCACCAGCCAGGCCCAGGCGTCGGCGTGGGCGCTGCCCAGCGACCAGTAGTAGCTGAGCGGAATGCCGAGCACCGGCACCAGCCAGATCCAGTAGCCGACCTTCTTCAGGGCGATCATCCAGGGGGAGGGCAGGCGTTCGAACATGGGCGGCTCCGGCTTGTTATCGTGGTGGGTACTGATGTCTGATTGTAGGACAATCTGTTTTCGAGACTAGCCGTCCGGGGCCCACCTTTAGATCAGAAAGCCGCCCGCCGGGGCGCTTGGCCCGGTAACACCCTGTGTTACACTCGCCGCTCGATTTTCCGCCGCCGCCCAGCAATGGCGGGGCTCTCAGACTCGACCGCCTGCCCCTGGATCGACGCAAATAAGGAATGTCATGACGTTCAAGGCCCCGGACAGCCTCGCCGAGCAAATTGCCCATTACCTGGCCGAACGCATCATTCGCGGCGAGCTCAAGGAGCGCGAGCGCATCCAGGAGCAGAAGGTCACCCAGGCGCTCAACGTCAGCCGCGGATCGGTGCGCGAGGCGCTGCTGATTCTTGAGCGTCGCCACCTGATCGTGATCCTGCCGCGTCGCGGCGCCCAGGTCACCGAACTGACCCCGCACAAGGTGCAGAGCCTCTACGGCCTGGTGATCGAGCTGTATATCCTGCTGGCCCGCGCGGTGATCGAGCGCTGGCAGGCGGAAAGCGATCTGGCGCCCTTCGTCGACATTCAGCAGCGCCTGCTGGACAGCCTGCAGCGCGGCGATATCGGCGCCTTCGTCGAGAACAGCTTCGACGTGATGCGCGCCGCCTTTCCCTTCGCCGACAACCCCTACCTGCAGGAAACCCTGGAGAACCTGCTGCCGGCCATCAGCCGCACCTATCACCTGGCGCTGGAGCGGCGCAAAGGCGAGATGGGCCAGTTCATGAACACCTTCGCCAGCCTGCTGCAGGCGATCATCGCCCGCGACCACGGCCGCGCCCGCGAGGTGCTGCTGGCTTACGGTCAGCACAACTGCCAGCTGGTGCTGGCGACCCTGGCCGAGCGCTAAGCCCCGATGCGCCTGAAAAGCATCAAGCTGGCCGGCTTCAAGTCCTTCGTCGACCCGACGACCGTCAGTTTTCCCAGCAACATGGCGGCGGTGGTCGGGCCCAACGGCTGCGGCAAGTCCAACATCATCGACGCCGTACGCTGGGTGATGGGTGAGAGTTCGGCGAAGAACCTTCGTGGCGAGTCGATGACCGACGTCATCTTCAACGGCTCCAACACGCGCAAGCCGGTGACCCAGGCCTCCATCGAGCTGATCTTCGACAACAGCGACAATTCGCTGGTGGGTGAGTACGCCGCCTTCGCCGAGATCTCCATCCGCCGCCGGGTGACCCGCGACGGGCAGAACGCCTATTTCCTCAACGGCACCAAGTGCCGTCGCCGCGATATCACCGACATCTTCCTGGGAACGGGGTTAGGGCCGCGCAGCTACTCGATCATCGAGCAGGGCATGATCAGCAAGCTGATCGAGGCCAAGCCCGAGGAGCTGCGCAACTTCATCGAGGAAGCCGCCGGCATCTCCAAGTACAAGGAGCGTCGCCGCGAGACCGAGAACCGCATCCGCCGCACCCAGGAAAACCTGGCGCGCCTGACCGACCTGCGCGAGGAGCTGGAACGCCAGCTCGAACGCCTGCACCGCCAGGCCCAGGCTGCGGAGAAGTACCAGGAATACAAGGCCGAGGAACGCCAGCTCAAGGCCCAGCTGCTGGCCCTGCGCTGGCAGACCCTGAACCAGCAGGTCGGCAGCCGCGAACAGGTGATCGGCGACCAGGAGGTGGCCTTCGAGGCGCTGGTGGCCGAGCAGCGCAGCGCCGATGCCGCTATCGAGCGCCTGCGCGACGGCCACCACGAACTGAGCGAGCGCTTCAACCTGGTGCAGGGGCGCTTCTACTCGGTGGGTGGCGATATCGCCCGCGTCGAGCAGAGCATCCAGCACGGCCAGCAGCGTCTGCGCCAGTTGCAGGACGATTTGCGCGAGGCGGAAAAGGCGCGCCTGGAAACCGAATCCCACCTCGGCCATGACCGCACCCTGCTGGCCACCCTGGGCGAAGAGCTGGAGATGCTGTTGCCCGAGCAGGAGCTGACCGCCGCCGCCGAGGAGTCCGCCGCCGGCCTGGAAGAGGCCGAGGCCGCCATGCACGGCTGGCAGGAGCAGTGGGACGGCTTCAACCAGCGCAGCGCCGAGCCGCGTCGCCAGGCCGAGGTGCAGCAGTCGCGCATCGCTCAGCTGGAGCAGAGCCTGGAACGTCTGGCTGAACGCCAGCGCCGCCTGGGCGAAGAATTGCAGCAACTGGCGGCCGACCCCGAAGACGCCGCGATCCTGGAACTGAACGAACAGCTGGCGGCTGGCGAATTGGAGCAGGAGTCGCTGCAGGCAGCCGAAGAGCAGCAGGCCGAGCGCCTGCAGCAGCTGCGCGAGGAGCTGCAGCAGGCCGGCCAGGCTCAGCAGCAGGCCCAGGGCGAGTTACAACGGCTGAACGGTCGCCTGGCTTCGCTGGAGGCGCTGCAACAGGCCGCGCTCGATCCGGGGCAGGGCGCCGGCGACTGGCTGCGCGAGCAGGGCTTGCAGCAGCGTCCGCGCCTGGCCGAAGGCCTGCGCGTGGAAGCCGGCTGGGAGCTGGCGGTGGAAACCGTGCTCGGCGCCGACCTGCAGGCGGTGCTGCTGGATGATTTTGCCGGGCTGGATTTCACCGCGCTTCAGCAGGGCGAACTGCGCCTGGCCAGCCCGGCTGCGGGCGGTGCGCGCCACGCCGGCAGCCTGCTGGACAAGGTCGAGTCGAGCCACGACCTGTCGCCCTGGCTGGCCAGTGTGCGCCCGGTGGAGTCGCTGGAGCAGGCCCTGGCGGCGCGCGCCCAGCTGGCCGAGGGCGAAAGCCTGATCAGTCGCGACGGCTACTGGGTCGGCCGACATTTCCTGCGTGTGCGCCGCGCCGCCGAGGCCGACAGCGGCGTGCTGGCCCGCGGCCAGGAGCTGGAACGCCTGCAGCTGGAGTGCGAGGAGCGTGAAGCGGCCCTGGCGCAACTGGACGAGCGCCTGCTGGCGCTACGCGACCAGCAACGCCGCCAGGAGGAGCTGCGCGAGCAGCAGCGTCGCCAGTTGCAGGACAGCAGCCGCCAGCTGGGGGAGCTCAAGGCGCGGCTGTCCGCCAGCCAGGCCAAGGCCGAGCAGCTGGGCCTGCGCCGCCGCCGTCTGGATGGCGAGCTGCAGGAAGCCGCCGAGCAGCGCGAGATCGAGCAGGAGCAACTGGGCGAATCGCGCCTGCAATTGCAGGATGCGCTGGACGCCATGGCGCTGGATAACGAGCAGCGCGAAAGCCTGCTGGCCAGCCGCGACAGCCTGCGCGAACGCCTCGACCGGGTGCGCCAGGAGGCGCGCCAGCACAAGGATCACGCCCATCAGCTGGCGGTGCGGGTCGGCTCGCTCAGGGCGCAGCACGACTCCACCCGCCAGGCGCTGGAGCGCCTGCAACTGCAGGCCGAACGCCTGCATGAGCGGCGCGAGCAGCTGTCGCTGAATCTGGAAGAAGGCGAGGCGCCGCTGGAGGAGCTGCGCATCAAGCTCGAGGAACTGCTCGAACGACGCATGGCGGTGGACGAAGAGTTGCGCCAGGCGCGTCTGGCCCTGGAAGACGCCGACCGCGAACTGCGCGACGCCGAGAAGCGCCGCAGCCAGGCCGAGCAGCAGGCGCAACTGCTGCGTGGTCAGCTGGAGCAGCAGCGCATGGACTGGCAGTCGCTCAACGTGCGGCGCAAGGCCCTGGCCGATCAGCTCGCCGAGGACCACTACGACCTGCACGGGGTGATCGCCACCTTGCCGGCCGAGGCCAGCGAGAGCGCCTGGGAAGAAGAGCTGGAGCGCATGGCCGCGCGCATCGCCCGGCTCGGGCCGATCAACCTGGCAGCCATCGACGAGTATCAGCAGCAGTCCGAGCGCAAGCGCTACCTGGATGCGCAGGACGCCGACCTGGTCGAGGCGCTGGACACCCTGGAAAACGTCATCCGCAAGATCGACAAGGAAACCCGCAATCGTTTCAAGGACACCTTCGATCAGATCAATGGCGGTCTGCAGGCACTCTTTCCAAAAGTTTTCGGTGGCGGCAACGCTTATTTGGAACTCACCGGCGAAGATCTACTCGATACCGGTGTAACCATCATGGCGCGGCCCCCGGGCAAGAAGAACAGCACCATTCATTTGCTCTCCGGCGGAGAGAAGGCTTTGACCGCTTTGGCACTGGTGTTTTCCATCTTCCAGCTCAATCCGGCGCCGTTCTGCATGCTGGACGAAGTGGATGCGCCGCTGGACGACGCCAACGTGGGTCGCTATGCGCGCCTGGTCAAGGAGATGTCGGCGACGGTGCAGTTCATCTACATCACCCACAACAAGATCGCCATGGAAATGGCCGATCAGCTGATGGGCGTCACCATGCATGAGCCGGGCTGCTCGCGCCTGGTGGCGGTGGACGTCGAGGAGGCGCTGGCCATGGTGGAGGCATGATGTTGCCGGGCTGGCTGAACACAGGCAAAACTCCATGTGGGTGCCGGTGTAAAGTTGCCTTTCGTCGTGCTAGCTTATTGCCCACTTTTGTTACACGCGGAAAACGTCAGATAGAACATGGAGTTGGCGCCGCGTTTATAGTCGAGTCAGGGTCCGTTTGACTGGATCTTTCTTCACCAGAATTTTTAGGGGTTAGGTATTTCATGGAATTCGGTCTGCGCGAATGGCTGATCGTTATTGGCATCATCGTTATCGCTGGCATTCTGTTCGACGGCTGGCGGCGCATGCGTGGCGGCAAGGGGCGCTTGAAGTTCAAGCTCGACCGTAGTTTCGCCAACATGCCCGATGACGACGGCGACCCCGATCTGCTCAGCCCGCCGCGGGTGATCAAGCGCGACCTCGAACCGCAACTGGACGAGGACGACCTGCCATCGATGAGCGCCAAGGATCTGCCGCGTCGTCCTCGCAGCGAGCCGCAGCAGGGCGACCTCAACCTGGCGGTCGACGAGCCGGTGCCGACCCTGCTCAACCCGGTCGACGACGAAGTCGAAGCCAAGGATGCGAAGAAAACCGCCAAGCCGGCCGCCGAGGCTGCGCCGGTGGAGGAAGTGCTGGTGATCAACGTGGTCGCCCGCGACGACATCGGTTTCAAGGGCCCGGCACTGCTGCAGAACATCCTCGAAAGCGGCCTGCGATTCGGCGAGATGGACATCTTCCACCGCCACGAGAGCATGGCCGGCAACGGCGAGGTGCTGTTCTCCATGGCCAACGCCCTCAAGCCCGGCACCTTCGACCTGGACGACATCGAAGGCTTCAGCACCCGCGCGGTGAGCTTCTTCCTCAGCCTGCCCGGCCCGCGTCATCCCAAGCAGGCCTTCGACGTGATGGTCGCCGCGGCGCGCAAGCTGGCCCACGAACTGGGTGGCGAGCTGAAGGACGACCAGCGCAGCGTGATGACCGCGCAGACCATCGAGCACTACCGCCAGCGCATCGTCGAGTTCGAGCGCCGGCAGCTGACCCACAAGCGCTGACAGCAACCGCATTGCAAAAGAGCAGCTCAGGCTGCTCTTTTCGTTTGAGAGACCGAAGATGACCGACGCCGCCCAACGGAATGCCGCCCAACGTATCGCCGAACTGCGCAACGAACTGGATGCGCACAACTACCGCTACTACGTGCTGGACCAGCCAAGCATTCCCGACGCCGAGTACGACCGCCTGTTTCGCGAACTGCAGGCGCTGGAGGCCGAGCATCCCGAGCTGGTGACCCCCGAATCGCCGACCCAGCGCGTCGGCGGCGAGGCGCTCGACGCCTTCGGCGAGGTGCGCCACGAGATCCCCATGCTCAGCCTGGGCAACGCCTTCGAGGAGGACGACCTGCGTGCCTTCGACCGCAGCGTGCGCAGTGGCCTGGGTCTTGCCGGCGGCGACCTGTTCGGCGGCGGCGCCGAGGTGGAGTACAGCTGTGAACCCAAGCTCGACGGCCTGGCCGTCAGCCTGCGCTACGAGCACGGCCAACTGGTGCGTGGCGCCACCCGTGGCGATGGCAGCACTGGCGAGGACATCAGCGCCAACGTGCGCACCATCCGCAACGTACCGCTGCGCCTGCAGGGCGAGGGCTGGCCGCAGGTGCTGGAGGTGCGCGGGGAGGTGTACATGCCCAGGGCCGGCTTCGACGAACTCAACGCACGCCAGGCCGCGGCCGGCGCCAAGACCTTCGCCAATCCGCGCAACGCCGCGGCCGGCAGCCTGCGTCAGCTCGACCCGAGGATCACCGCCAGCCGCCCGCTGGAGTTCTGCTGCTATGGCGTCGGCCAGGTCAGCGGCGAGCTGCCGGCCACCCAGATCGGTATGCTCGAGCAGCTCAAGGCCTGGGGCATCCCCATCAGCCGCGAGCTGAAGCTGGCCAAGGGCGTGGAAGCCTGCCTGGACTACTACCGCGATATCGGCCGGCGGCGCATGGAGCTGCCTTATGACATCGACGGCGTGGTGTTCAAGGTCAACCACATCGAGGACCAGCAGCAGCTGGGCTTTCGCGCGCGCACGCCGCACTGGGCCATCGCCCACAAGTTCCCGGCGCAGGAGGAGCTCACCGAGCTGCTCGACGTCGAGTTCCAGGTCGGCCGCACCGGTGCGGTGACGCCGGTAGCGCGGCTCAAACCGGTCAAGGTGGCCGGCGTCACCGTGGCCAACGCCACCCTGCACAATATGGACGAGGTGGCGCGCCTGGGGCTGATGATCGGCGATACGGTGATCATCCGCCGCGCCGGCGACGTGATCCCCCAGGTCATGGCGGTGGTGCCGGAGCGGCGCCCGGCCGATGCCCGCCCGGTACGGGTTCCCGAGCAGTGCCCGGTATGCGGTTCGGCGGTGGAGCGCACCCAGCTGGTCAAGCGCAGCAAGGGCAAGGAGAGCGTCAGCGAGGGCTCGGTTTACCGCTGCATCGGCCGCTTGAGCTGCCAGGCGCAGCTCAAGCAGGCGATCATCCACTTCGTCTCGCGCCGCGCCATGGATATCGAGGGCCTCGGCGAGAAGAGCGTCGAGCAACTGGTGGACGAGGGCCTGGTGAGCTCGCCGGCCGACCTCTACACCCTGAGCTTCGAGCAGATCGTCGGCCTGGAAGGCTTCGCCGAGCTGTCCAGCAACAACCTGCTGGCGGCCATCGCCGATAGCCGCAAGCCGACGCTGGCGCGCTTTATCTACGCCCTGGGCATTCCCGATGTCGGCGAGGAAACCGCCAAGCTGTTGGCCCGCGCCCTGGGCTCGCTGGCGCGCATCCAGCAGGCGCGGCCCGAGGTGCTGACCTGGCTGCCGGACGTGGGCCTGGAAGTGGCGCACGAGATCCACAGTTTCTTCGCCGACGGGCACAACCAGGCCGTGCTGGAGAAACTGGTCTATGACAACGACGCGCCACTCGGCGTATTGCGCGAGGATGCCGGGCTGAGCGCGGAGTTCACCGCCTGCGCCAGCCTGGCCGAGCTGCTGGGCAAACTGAATATCGCCTCGGTCGCCGCGACCGGCGCCCAGAAGCTGGTCGATGAAGCGATCAGGCGCCTTGCTGCCACCGGCGTGAGCAATGCGGAGAATGCCGTGCGCCTGGAGCATGTCATCGAGCTCAGTCAGGACTGGCTGGACCTGTCGGTGCTCAAGGGGCTCAACGAAAAGGCCAAGCAGGCCGTGCGCGAATTCTTCGCCGACCCGGCCAAGGTCGCCAAGGCTCGCGCCATCGAGCAGCAGTTGCTGGATTTCGGCATGCACTGGAGCTGCGAGAAGAAGGTCGCCGAAGGCCTGCCCCTGGCCGGGCAGACCTGGGTGCTGACCGGCACCCTGGAACTGATGAGCCGCGATGTGGCCAAGGGCAAGCTGGAAGAACTGGGCGCCAAGGTAGCCGGTTCGGTGTCGGCCAAGACCCATTGCGTGGTGGCCGGCCCGGGCGCCGGTTCGAAACTGGCCAAGGCCAGCGAGCTGGGCGTGAAGGTGCTGGACGAGGCGCAGTTTCTCGAACAGCTCAAGACGTACGGCGTCGAGCCCTGATTTTTTTAGGAACCTGGATTGGCCGAAGGCGTAATCCGGGGCGGCCTCCCCCGGGTATCGTTGCACTCCCCCCAGGCTACGAGCTGAAACAACCGTCATTCCCGCGCATGCGGGAATCCAGTTCGTAGGATGGAGATGGCGAAGCCTTGTCCACCGGCGATTGGGTGGACAAGTCTGGGGGCATGTTCACCCTATGCGGGCGTCATTCATCGCAGGGGGCTCAGAAGCTCAGGCTGTGCTGGGGGGGCAGAAGTTCATCGCCCTGGCCGGGTGGCGGCTCGCTTCTGCGGAAGTCGCTGGGGCAGCAGCCGAACTGTTGCTTGAATGCGCGGGCGAAGTAGGACGGATCCTGGAAGCCCACGGCATAGGCGATGCTGGTGATCGGCATCTGGCTGTTGGCCAGCAGCTCCTCGGCCTTCTCCAGGCGCTTGCGCTGCACGTACTCCGGGAAGCTCATGCCGCAAGCCTGCTTGAACAGACGGCTGAAGCGGAACGGGGTCATGCCGCAGCGTTCGGCCAGGACCTTCTGTTCCAGATGTTCGCTGTAGTGCTGCTCGATATAGCGAATTGCCTGCTGCAGCGGTTGCTGCTGCTGATGCTGCTGGGTCAGGCGGATGCTTTCAGGCAGCAGGTTTTCGCGCGTCAGCAGCTGTTTGCTGCCGTTGCCGGTCGGGTTGCTGCGCATCTGGCACAGCGCCAGCAGCGCCTTGAGGTAGCGATCGCGCTCGGCGTTCAGCAACGGCAGTACCAGGAACTCCCAAACGCCGGAGCGGAAGGCCCAGACGGCCAGCTCCTCCGAGTGCTGCACGGTGAGCATGGTGATGGGAATCGAGGGGGCTATGCGTTTGACCTCCATCAGCAAGCCGAGTCCCAGGGTGTCGGGGCGGTCGTAGTGCATGCAAATCATGTCCGGGCGCTGCTCGGCGCCCAGCCCGGACAGGCTCAGATCCTTCGCCTGGGCGATCCTGCAACTGTCGGCGAATACGGCGATGCAGTCGGCGGCCGATCGATCGTGGGTGAGATCGAACCAGAGCAATCGCGGCGTACATGGGGTGCGAGAATTCATCGGATTTACGTCAACTTTTTGTCTAGTTAATGTTGCGTAGCACTTCCCGACAGTTAACTGACTCCATTGCCTTACAGGAATAGAGTCAGATAGCCATTAGCGCCAAGAATTTTTTCTTATAACCGTGGCGCTCTACAGCTATTAGCAGCATTTGAATCCTTCCTCGTTACCGCGCAAGGCCCCAGGCTAGAGCGGCGCTAGCCCGCTGATGACGTCCTGCTTGCTGCTCCATTATTGGGTCGATGAAGGGCGGATTATTGGCGCTAATTTTTCGACATGCATGCCGCCTGCAAAAAAATACCAGCGATGCGCAAAAACCTCCTAACCCATCGCTTGGCCGCTGACTAGGGTTGAAGCAGGCGAAGCACACAGGGAGTACTGACAGGAGTACAGCGCGACGCCTTCTCCGTACCAACACTCGAGTGAGGTGGACGAAATGACTTTTCAAGCAATCAAGACTTCGGTGATGAAGTTCGTCAAAGACGAAGAAGGGTTGACGGTAGTGGAGTATGCCGTGGCTGGTGGGCTTATCAGTGCGGCAGTAGTGGCTACGTTCATGGCTCTGGGAACAGAAGTGAATGCCGTGATTACCGACATTATTACCGCTCTGCAAACCAGGCCTTGAACCCTCTCGGTTCTAGGTGCAGCGCGTAAAGCCCAAGTAGAGAGAGCCGCAGCGATGTCCATGGAGCAGATGTTCCCCGTCATTTTGCTACTAGGGCTGCTGGCGATTGCGGTGGCGAGCGATCTGCGTCGCCACCGCATTCCCAACTTGCTGGTCGTGCTCGGCCTCGTTCTGGGGCTGGCCGGCCAGGCTTATGCCGGCGGGGTCAGCGGTCTGGGCGATGGCATGCTGGGGTTGCTGATCGGTTTCGGGGTGTTCCTGCCGCTCTATGCCCTGGGTGGCATGGCGGCCGGCGATGTCAAGTTGATGG
The DNA here is from genome assembly GCF_000465935.2 of Pseudomonas sp. EGD-AK9. Classification (NCBI taxonomy): domain Bacteria; kingdom Pseudomonadati; phylum Pseudomonadota; class Gammaproteobacteria; order Pseudomonadales; family Pseudomonadaceae; genus Pseudomonas; species Pseudomonas sp. EGD-AK9. The sequence goes on along the minus strand of NZ_AVOF01000052.1, from coordinate 13,306 downwards.
CCATGGTCGGCAGTTTTCTGGCCCCCCAATACGCGATATTGGCGGCGCTGTTCAGCCTGATTGCCGGCGGCCTGTGCGGCTTGCTGCTGGTGCTGGCTCGCGGTCAGGTGCAACAAACCCTGGGGCGTTACTGGCTGATGCTGCGGGCGCGGGCCTATGTGGCGCCGGCGGCGGACGAAATAGTCGGTAAGCCCTTTCCTTATTCCATAGCGATTCTGCTGGGCACCTTGACCAGCGGCTATTTCATGTTTGCTCTCTAGGGAGTCCGGCCATGCATGCGCTAAGTCCCCTAAGCACCGAGCCGCAAGGCCTCGATCCGATCCAGCGCCTGGCGCCGCAACCGCGCAGCGTGGCGGAAACCGGCCTGGCGGACAACTTTCTCGGCGACCTGGTGTGCAAGCACCTGCACGACGCCGGGGTGCTGGACATGGCGCAACTGGTGGAGCGCCTGGCGCTGACCGGCTCGGTGCTGGAGGAGGTGCTCGGCTACCAGCGCAAGGACGGGCGTATCGAGGTACTCGGCCAGGCCGGCGGGCAGGGCCTGCGCTACGGCCTGACCGAGCGTGGCCGCAGCGCGGCCAAGGATGCCCTGGCGCGCAGCGGCTATATAGGCCCGGCGCCCTACCCGGTGGAGCGCTACCGGGAACTGCTGCTGGCGCAGACGGTGCATGACAGCCGGATCGACGCCCGGGCCATGCGCGAGGCCTTCGCCGGGGTGGTGCTGCAGGACGAGCTGCTCGACCAGCTCGGCCCGGCGATGAATTCCGGCCGGGCGCTGATGATCTACGGCCCGGCCGGCACCGGCAAGACCTATATCAGCCAGCGCCTGATCAACCTGTTCCATGAGGCGGTGTGGATACCCCACGCCATCGCCATCAACGAGGCGGTGGTGGAGATCTTCGACCCCCAGCTGCACCAGCCGCTGCCGGCCGAAGCCGGCCAGCGCAGCCTGCGCCTGGACCAGGGCATCGACCGCCGCCTGCTGCGCTGCCGGCGGCCGATCCTCATCACTGGCGGCGAGCTGACCCTGGACATGCTGGATATCCGCTTCGACCCCTACAGCCGCCTGTACCAGGCGCCGCTGCAGCTGAAGGCGAGCAACGGCATCTTCATCATCGACGACCTGGGCCGCCAGCGGGTGGCACCGGTGGATCTGTTCAACCGCTGGATCGTGCCGATGGAGGAGAAGAAGGATTACCTCAACCTCGGCGGCGGTCGCCACTGCGAGATCCCCTTCGACCTGATCCTGGTGTTCTCCACCAACCTCAACCCGCTGGAGCTGGCCGACGAGGCCTTCCTGCGGCGCATCGGCTACAAGCTGCATTTCGACCACCTGCAGGCGGATGAGTACGAACGCATCTGGCAGCAGGAGTGCGAAAAACTGGGCATCCCCTTCGACCCCGACCTGGTGGCCTACGTCATCGAGCGGCTGCACCGGGTGGAGGCCAGGCCGCTGTTGCCCTGCCACCCGCGCGACCTGCTCGGCATGGCGCTGGATCGCCAGCGCTACCTGGGCGGGGACGACTCGCAAGCCCTCACACCGAACACGCTGATCTGGGCCTGGCGCAACTACTTCGTCAGCCTCAAGGCCAGTTGAACTAGGAGGCACCGTCATGAACTCTCGCACGCTCGTGTTGATCGCCCTGTCGCTGATCCTCGGCCTGGGCGCGGCCTTCCTGGCCAACAACTGGCTGAACGCGCGGCTCAACGCCGGGCCGGACGACAACCTGCAGAACGTGGTGGTGGCCACGGTGGAGATTCCCTTCGGGCAGATGGTCGAGGCCCAGCAGGTGACCCTGGTGCGCATGCCCAAGGGCACGGTGCCGGACGACGCCTTCGACGCCACCGACAAGGTCACCGGCAAGATCGCCACCTTCGCCATGCTCAAGGGCGACATAGTGCGTGGCGCGCGCCTGGCCGAGCACCTCGGCGGCAGCACCCTGGCCTCGCTGATCGAGAAGGACAAGCGCGCCGTCTCGGTGCGGGTCGACGACGTGGTCGGCGTCGGCGGCTTCCTGCTGCCGGGCAACCGGGTCGACGTGCTGGTGGCCAAAAAAGTTGGAAACAACAGCAATGCGGTGTCGGAAACCATTCTCGAGGACCTGCGCGTGCTGGCGGTGGACCAGACCGCCAGCACCGATAAGACCCAGCCGGTGGTGGTGCGCGCGGTGACCCTGGAGATGACCAGCGAAGAGGCAGAAGTGCTGGTCAAGGCGCAGACCGAAGGCAAGCTGCAGCTGGCCCTGCGCAACCCGCTGGACAACCAGAAGAAGCCGCCGGTGCCGGAGGTGGTGGCCCAGGTGGAGGCCCCGGCCCCGGTTCCGGTGGCCAAGCCGGTGGTGCGCCGTAGCAGTGGCGGCGGCGGTGGTGGCGTCACCATTATCCGCGGTATCGAGGTGCAGGCGGCCAAGGCGCAGCTTTAGATGTGAACCTTCCTCGCCCGGCGCTCACCAAGGCCCCTGGCTACGCACCCCGCTCCTGAGGGAGAGGTGAGAAAACGGTTGACGGGCATGCCCGCCTCCCTCATCCGGCGCCACGCGCCGCCTTCTCCCGGAGGGAGAAGGGCACAAAGGAAGGCGTCGCTGCGCGACTTCTAAATGGCATCGGCTATCCGGTGCTCCTGTAACCAGGCAACGCGACATACCAAGCAAGGAGTAGGGCATGGATATCATCCGGAGACTCGGGTTATACGCGCTGTACGTACTAGGCGCCGGGCTAGTGTCGAGTGCGGCTCTGCAGGCGGCCGAGCCGACGCCGGCGGTCAGCGCGATGCCGGCGGCCAACGTCAGCAATATTCAGGTACCCATCTACAAGTCGCGGGTGTTGACCACCCGCTCCCCGGTGAAGAAGGTCTCGGTGGGCAACCCGGATATCGCCGATATCCTGGTGACCAGTCCGACCCAGCTGTACCTGCTGGGGCGCTCGCTGGGCAGCACCAATGTGCTGCTCTGGGACAGCGGCAACCGCCTGATCGACAGCCTCGACCTGGAAGTGGTGCACGACCTCGGCGGGCTGAAGAGCAAGCTGTACGAGCTGTTGCCCAGCGAGCGCATCGAGGTCTACAGCGCTCAGGGCGCACTGGTGCTGCGCGGCCAGGTGAGCAGCGCGGCGGCCATGGACGCCGCGGTCAAGCTGGCCAAGACCTATACCGCACAAACCGCCAGCGTGGTGCAGGGCGAAGGCGAAGCCGCGGTGGCGGCGCCCAGCCAATCCCTGGAGGTGATCAACCTGCTGACCGTCGGTGGCAGCCAACAGGTGATGCTGGAGGTCAAGGTGGCGGAAATGAAGCGCAGCCTGTTCAAGAGCCTGAACATGCGTTTCAACGCCCTGGACTTCGGTTCTTCCAGCCGCTGGTCCACCGGTGGTTTCAATGGCGGGCGTGGGGCGGATGGGTTGCCGATAGGCTTCGTGCCCGATCCCAATAACGACGGGATGATGGTGCTGGACCCGACCAGCCTGATCGGCAGCGGCAAGGGCTTCCTCGGCCAGTTCGTTTCCGAGAACTTCCTGTTCAACGTGGTGCTGGAGGCGGCCAAGGACAACGGCTCGGCCAAGGTGCTGGCGGAACCGACCCTGACCACCCTCAGCGGCCAGCAGGCGGAGTTCATTTCCGGCGGCGAGTTCCCCATCCCGGTATCGGACGAGGACGGCATCACCATCGAGTTCAAGGAGTTCGGCGTCGGCGTGAAGTTCCTCCCGGTGGTGTTGGACAGCGGGCGGGTCAACCTCAACCTCAACGTATCGGTCAGCGAGTTGGTGACCGCCAACAGCCTGGTGGTGGATACCGCCTCGGGTAGCCTGGTCAGCGATGAGGTCTCCCTGTTGGTACCGGCGCTGACCAAGCGCAGCGCGCTGTCCACCGTCGAGCTGGGCAATGGCCAGACCATCGCCATCGCCGGCCTGATCAGCGAGAACACCCGCGACTTCGTCAGCCGCTTTCCCGGCCTGGGCGACATCCCGGTGCTCGGCCACCTGTTCCGCAGCCAGGAGTTCGTCAACGGCGAGACCGAACTGGTGATCCTGGTCACCCCGCATCTGGCCAAGCCGATCGATGCCAGGGCCGTGCGTCTGCCCACCGAGAAGTTCGTCGAGCCGAGCGATGTGGATTTCTATCTGCTGGGCAGGACCAAGGGCCGCCAGATGGAGCGCCCGGTGCCGGTCAGCCTCGGGGTCAGCGAGGGCAGTTTCGGGCATGACCTCAATTAGCGCGCCGATACCCTTCTCCCCCTGGGAGAAGGTGGCGCGAAGCGCCGGATAAGGGTGGCGGCTATGCCGCAAAGGTTTCGACTATTGGCCCACATGGATGTGGGAAATGCAGTTCCCGTATTTGCACAATTGGAGGCAGCGACCATGAAGACCATGATTTCCCTGTGCCTGCTGGCGTTCGCGCTGGCCGGTTGCATGACCTACGACGAAGGCCGCGTCGGCACCCTGGGTTCCACCGTCTACGACATCCACTATCAGCAGATCGCCGACAAGGCGGTGGCCGCCAACCCGGGCACGGAGGTTTCTCCCACCGGTACCGATGGCGCGGTGACCGAAAGGGTCATGGATGGCTACCGCGGAGTGACCGGCGATGCGGCCCAGGTCGGCCAACCCATCCAGATCAATATCGGCAACTGAGAGGCACGACCATGAAACCCCGTATTCAACGGCCGTACACCGCGACGCCGGGGCGCCAGCGGGGTGCGGTGATGGTGCTGGTGGTGATCGCCATGGCTGCCATGCTGCTGATGGGCGCCCTGGCTCTGGACGGCGGGCATATGCTGCTGAACAAGACGCGCCTGCAAAATGCCGTGGATGCCGCCGCCCTGAGCGGCGCCAAGACCCTCAGTCAGGTAGGTGGCGACCCTGCCGGTTATGTCGCAGCGGCAGATGCGGCGCGCACCGCCGCGTGGAACACGCTGACGCTGAATGCCAGTGCCAGCGGCAATGGCGAACTCGGCAGCGGTATTGCCGACAGTGGTGGGGTGGGTAACTTCGCCATAGTCGAGTTATCGAGCAGTGTCTATGGCCCGTTCTCCTTCCCCGGCCCAGCGGATGCCGCCTATGTGCGGGTATCGGTGCCGGACTATCCGCTGAGCGGATTCTTCTGGAGCTTCGCCCAATGGTTCTCTGCCGGCAACCTGGGCGACAAGGCGGTGGCCGCCATCGCCACGGCGGGGCCCAGCCCTACGGCCTCGACCTGCAAGATCGACCCTATCGTGGTATGCGGCGACCCGGCCCAGTACGACCCGGAGAATGGCAACTTCTGGGGCTATCGGTATGGCGATCTGCAGACGCTGACCTGCGGTACTCCCGGCAGCCCAAGCGCGGGTAACTGTCAGTTGTTGCGGCTGGGCGATAGTACCGGCGGCGCGGATATCCGCCAGGCGTTCTGTGCAGGAACCGAGCAATGCCTCGAAGACACGGGGTCGGTGGATACCGAGCCCGGCATCACCTGGGGGCCGGTGGCCCAGGGCCTTAATACCCGTCTGGGCATCTATAACGGCCCCGTCGATTCCACGGCTTGCCCGCCGGACTGGTATACCGACTACAGCCGGCCGCTGGTGGTGATGGACGGCGGTGTCCCCAAGCACAACGGCGCCCAGGTCATTTCTTCCGGCGGCGATCTGTCGGCCGGTGCCACCCAACTGACCGATGTGAACGACTGGAAAGGTGCCTATACGGACTGCGCCGCAAGTCCTGGATCCTGCACGGGCGTCGCCGAGCGCCGCGTCCTCAATGTCGTGATCGGCAACTGCGCCGAAGTGGCGGGCGGAGGGGCTACCTCGTTGCCGGTGCTGGGATTCGGCTGCTTCTATCTGCTGCAGAAGGTAGAGCAAAGCGGCGCAAAAGAAGTCTTCGGCCAGTTCATGCAGGAGTGCGAAGGCAGCGGTTACGCCGGGCCGACGCCGGCCGACGATGCCGGCCCGAACATCATCCAGCTGTACAAGACCTACTTCAGCGACTTTTCGACGCCGAGTCCCGATTCCTAGGCCGTCACGCTGGGTGATGGAGCGGTATGGCCGGGCTGAGGTCCGGGGAGGCGCAAGCCTCGTGCAAGCACTATTGCGGATTGCATCCGCTCAGGTGGTGAACCCAGTCACTGGGGAGGTGTTCCATGCACAGTCACTCATTCAAGCCAGGTCGGGCGCAGCAGGGCGTCGCCATGGTCGAGTTCGCCATCGCCCTGCCGCTGCTGTTGCTGCTGCTGCTGGCCATCGCCGAGTTCGGCCGCATGCTCTACCACTACAACAACCTGCTGCAGGCCAACCGCGATGCGGTGCGTTACCTGGCGGGAAAGTCCTGGAATACCACCCTCGGCCAGGTGGTGATCGATTCCGGGCTCTCGGCCACCACCAAGAACCTGGCCGTCTATGGCGTGCCCGTGGCCCAACCCGGCAATGAAGTGGTGCCGGGGCTTAGCACCGCCGATGTGACGGTTGGCACGGTCGGCACCCAACATGTCCAGGTCAGCATCAATTATGTGTTCCGCCCGGTAATAGGCACTGGTTTGCCAGCGCTGATCGGCGATGCCATCCCGCTGAACTTCCCATTGGTGGCCACCTCCGTGATGAGGGGGTTGTGATGAACAGGCAGCGAATGCGAGGGGTGTACGTGGTGGAGTTCGCCATCATCGGCCTGCTGCTGTTCACCCTGCTGTTCGGCGTACTGGAAATGGGCCGCCTGTACTTCACGGTCAATGCCCTGGACGAGGTGGTGCGGCGCGGCGCGCGTCTGGCGGCGGTATGCGATATCCGGGATCCGGTGATATTGCGCCGGGCGATTTTCAATGCGGCCGACGAGGCAGGCGCCAGCCGACTGATCGGTAGGCTGCAAACCGCCGACCTGAGCCTGGTCTACCTGAATGAGACCGGCGCTACCGTGGCCAGTCCTGACGACTTCGACAGCGCCAGCGGTTTTCGAGCCATCCGCTATGTGCAGTTGCGGGTGGAAAATTTTCCCCATGAATTGCTGATTCCTGGATTCGGCGGGGTGTTCACCCTGCCGGCATTCAGGTCGACCATCCCGCGCGAAAGTCTCGGCCGTCATGCCGAGACGGATGCACCAGGACCGGAGATCACGCCATGTTGAACCTCAGAGAAGCCCCCGCGCCTACCGGTTCGCCGAACAAGCAGGGCTTGCACCTGTTGATCAGCAGCCGCGACGCAGCTGCCTTGCAGCACCTGCAGGGCGTTTGCCGGCGTATCCCAGGTCTGCAAATCGACACCCGCCTGGTGAGCAATGGGCATACCGATCCGCTCTACGGGCTGGAAAGGCTGCCCGATTTCCTTCTGCTGCGGGTCAGCCACCTGTGGCGCGAGGAACTGGCGGCGCTGTTGCAGCACCCAGCCCAGGAGCGCCCGCCGTTGCTGGTATGCGGCCCGCTGGAGGAGCGCGAGGGCATTCGCCTGGCGATGCAGGCCGGTGCCCGCGACTTCCTGCCGGAGCCGGTGGTGGCCGAGGAGTTGCTGGCCACCTTGGGCCGCATGGTCACCGAGACGCGTGCCAGCAACGGTTCCGGCGGCAAGCTGGTGGCAGTGATAAACGCCAAGGGCGGTTCCGGCGCGACGCTGCTGGCCTGCAACCTGGCCCACCAACTCAGCGCCAAGGGCGGCAATACCCTGTTGCTGGATCTCGACCTGCAGTTCGGCAGCGTCGCCCATTATCTGGATGTGCACCCGGCCCACAGCCATGTCGAGGTGCTGCAACAGATCGGCGAAATGGACGGCGTGGCGTTGCGCGGCTTCTGCAGCCATTTCAGCCCGAGCCTGCATGTGCTGGGCGGGCGCGAGAACGAGTTGTGCCTGCCGCAGGATGTGCAGATCGAGCAGCTTGAGGCGCTGCTGAAACTGGCGCGCAGTACCTACGACTGGGTGGTGGTGGATCTGCCACGGCAGATCGACCACCTCACCGGCATCACCCTGGAGCAGGCCGACCGGGTCTATATCGTGGTGCAGCAGAGCCTCAGCCACCTCAAGGACGCTAGCCGCCTGGCACGCATCCTGCGCGACGAGCTGGGCGTGCGCGGCGAGAACCTGCAGGTGGTGGTCAACCGCTACGACAAGGCCGCGCCGATCAGTCTGCGCGATATCGGTACGGCGCTGCGTTGCAGCGAGCTGCAGAAGCTACCCAACGATTTCGCCGTGGTCAGCCAGAGCCAGAACACCGGTGCGCCGCTGGATCAGTACGCGCCGCGTGCGCCCATCACGCTGGCACTGCAGGAGCTGAGCAAGGACTTGCTCGGCAAGCAGGCAGGTGCCGAACAGGGATTGTTCAAGCGCGCCTTCAGCCGCTTTTTCGGGGAGTGAACCGCCATGCTCAATGAATTGCGCAACCGCCTGCGCCAGCAGCCACTCAAGGCCGTGGAGGCGCCCTCTGCCGAGCCGGGTGCCCGGGACGGGGCCGCCCAGGACATGATGGCCTGGGAGCACAGCGCACCGGCCGAGCTCTACGAAACCAAGACCCATCTCAGCCCGGTGGAGACCGAGTGGCGCGAGAAGATCTACCAGCAACTGCTCAAGGTCATGGACCTGTCGTTGCTGGATTCCCTGGAGCAGGTCGATGCGACGCGGCAGATCCGCGATATCTGCCTGCGCCTGATGGAGGATCACAGCGCGCCGGTGAGCGCGGCCAGCCGTCAGTTGATCATCAAGCAGATCACCGACGAGGTGCTCGGCCTGGGGCCTTTGGAACCCTTGCTGGCCGATCACAGCGTGTCGGACATCCTGGTCAATGGCCATGCCTCGGTGTATGTCGAGCGGCACGGCAAGCTGCAGCAGACCGACGTGCGTTTTCGCGACGACCAGCACCTGCTGAACATCATCGACCGTATCGTCTCCAGCCTGGGGCGGCGCATCGACGAGTCCTCGCCGCTGGTGGATGCGCGGCTGAAGGACGGCTCGCGGGTCAACGCCATCATCCCGCCGCTGGCCATCGACGGGCCGAGCATCTCGATTCGCCGTTTCGCGGTGGACCTGCTCAGTAGCGAGAGCCTGGTGGAGATGGGCACCCTGACTCCGGCCATCGCCCTGATGCTCAAGGCCATCGTCCGTGGTCGCCTCAACGTGCTGATCTCCGGCGGTACCGGCAGCGGCAAGACCACCATGCTCAACGTGCTGTCGAGCTTTATCCCGCACAACGAACGCATCGTCACCATCGAGGACTCGGCCGAGCTGCAGCTGCAACAGCCGCACGTGGTGCGCCTGGAGACCCGGCCGTGCAACATCGAGGGTCGCGGCGAGGTGAACCAGCGCGAGCTGGTGCGCAACAGCCTGCGCATGCGCCCCGATCGCATCGTCATCGGCGAGGTGCGCGGCGCCGAGGCGCTGGACATGCTGACGGCGATGAACACCGGCCACGACGGCTCGCTGACCACCATCCACGCCAATACCGCGCGCGATGCCCTGGGCCGGATCGAGAACATGGTGTCGATGACCGGCGCCACCTTCCCGATCAAGGCCCTGCGCCAGCAGATCGCCTCGGCCATCGACGTGGTGATCCAGCTCGAACGCCAGGAGGACGGCAGGCGGCGCCTGGTCAGCGTGCAGGAGATCAACGGCATGGAAGGCGAGATCATCACCATGACCGAGATCTTCGCCTTCGTCCGCCGCGGCATCGGCGAGCACGGCGAGGTGCTCGGCGACTACCGGCCGACCGGCATGGTGCCGGCCTTCCGCGAGGTGATGGGCAAGCGTGGCATCGAGCTGCCGCTGAACATGTTCCGGCCGGAGTGGATGGAGGGGCAGTCATGAACCAGATTCCCAGCGAGTTTATCCTGGCGTTCCTCGGCATGGTGTTCGCCGCGGTTTTCCTGCTCAGCCAGGGCCTGGTGGTGCCGGTGTTCGGCGAGGCGGGGCAGGTGCGCAAGCGTATCCGCAATCGCTTGCAGGTGCTGGAGCGGGCCAGCGATCTGCCGAACATGCAGACGGTGTTGCGGCAGAAGTACCTCAAGCGCCTGTCGCCGCTGGAGGCCTGGCTGGAGCAGTTGCCGGCCATGGAGGCGCTGGCGCAGATGATCGAGCAGGCCGGCCATGACTACCGTGCCTATCGGGTGCTGCTGCTAGGGCTGATCCTCGGCGTGGTCACGGGCCTTCTGCTGTGGCTGTTCACCCAGCTCTGGTGGCTGGCGCTGCCGGTAGCCCTGGCCGCCTGCTGGCTGCCGGTGCTGAAAATCGCCAGCGACCGCGGCAAGCGCTTCGCCCAGTTCGAGGAGGGCCTGCCGGATGCCCTGGATGCGATGTGCCGCGCCCTGCGCGCCGGCCACCCGTTCAACGAGACCCTGCAACTGGTGGCCGAGGAGCACAAGGGGCCGGTGGCCCACGAGTTCGGCCTGACCTTCGCCGACATCAACTACGGCAACGACGTGCGCCGGGCCATGCTCGGTCTGCTGGAGCGCATGCCGAGCATGACGGTGATGATGCTGGTGACCTCGGTGCTGATCCACCGCGACACCGGCGGCAACCTGACCGAGGTGCTGGAGCGCCTGAGCAGCCTGATCCGCGGGCGCTTCCGTTTCCAGCGCAAGGTCAAGACCCTGTCGGCCGAAGGGCGCATGTCGGCCTGGGTGCTGGTGGCGGTGCCCTTCGTATTGGCGGCCGCGATCGTGCTAACTACACCTGCCTACCTACCTGTTCTAATAAATGATGCTTTCGGTCAGAAGTTAGTAATAGCGGCGTTTATCGCCATGCTGCTGGGCATCTTCTGGATCCGCAAGATCATCCGCATCCAGGTCTGATAACGGGCCGAGGAGGTATGCGTCATGGACTATCTGCTGAGTCTGCTCAATCGTTTGGTGGGCAACGAGGAACTGGCGCGCATGCTGTTCGTCGGCGCCATCGGCCTGAGCGCGGTGCTCGCCATAGTCACCCTGGCCATGCTGGTGTTGGGGCTGCGCGACCCGGTGCAGCGGCGCCTTGCCCTGATCAAGCGTGGGCACGGCGGCCTGGCCGTCGGCCAGGAGGCGCCCAGTAACCTGCAGCTGATGCTGGAGCAGGTGGGCCAGCGTTTCACCTCGGAGGAGCAGGGGCAGGCGTCTGCCACTCGTACCCTGCTGACCCATGCCGGCTATCGCTCGCCGGCGGCGGTGCAGACCTACTGGGCGGTGCGCCTGCTCCTGCCGCTGACGCTGGTCGGCCTGACCCTGCTGGCGTTGCCGCTGATCCCCAAGCTGTCCCTACCCATGGGCGTTCTGCTGGTGCTGATAGCCGTCGCTGTCGGCTGGCTGGCGCCGGCCATCTATGTCGACAAGCGCAAGCAGGCACGTATGACCCGCCTGCTGGTGGCCTTTCCCGATGCCCTGGACCTGATGGTGGTGTGCGTGGAGTCGGGGCTGGCCTTGCCCCAGGCCATCGAGCGGGTGGCCGACGAGATGGCCGTTAGCCAGCCGGAACTGGCGCTGGAACTGGCCCTGGTCAATGCGGAGATCCGTGCTGGCATTCCCAGTACCGAGGCGCTCAAGCACCTGGCCGAGCGCACCGGGCTGGAGGACATCCGCGGTCTGGTCAGCCTGCTGGCGCAGAGCATCCGCTTCGGCACCAGCGTGGCCGATACCCTGCGCATCTACGCCGAGGAGTTTCGCGACCGGCGTACCCAGAAGGCCGAGGAGACGGCGGCGAAAATCGGCACCAAGCTGATATTCCCACTAGTCTTGTGCCTATGGCCGAGCTTTTTCCTGGTGGCCATCGGTCCCGCCATCGTTGGGGTGCTCAAAGTCTTCGGGAAATTATGAGATGAAAAGAATAAGTCTGCTGTTGGCCATGATGGCCGTGCTGTCGGGATGCCAGACCATGGGGCCGGAGCCGGCGCTGGATACGCGCTCGGTCTATGCCGGCGACAATTCTCTGCTGTACAAGGTGCGCAAGGCCAGCACCTCGGCCGATCAGGCGATGCAGATGGCGGCGATGGCCTACCAGGCGGGCGATCTGGATCAGTCGTTGTTCCAGTACCTGCGCGCCATCGAACTGGACCCGAAACGCTACGAGGCGCTGGTATGGGTCGGCCGCATTCACCGCGAGCGGGGCAACAACCAACTGGCCGAGATGGCCTTCGCTGATGTACTGGCGAACGATCCGGAAAACCTCGGCGCCCTGGCCGAGATGGGCCTGCTGCAACTGGCCAAGCGTGATCACGAGGCCGCGCGGAGCTTGCTGTTCAAGGCGGTGGTGCTGGATCAGCGGCGCCTGGGTAACGAGCTGAGCGACGGCCCGCCTGAGGTTGCCGCGCTCAAGGTGGACAGCCAGTCGCCGCTGAAGGTCTACAACGCCCTTGGCGTACTCGCCGACCTGAGCAACGACTTTCCGTTGTCCGAGGCGTATTACCGCTTGGCCTTGCTGATCGAGCCGCGCTCGGTGCTGGTGCAGAACAGCCTGGGCTACTCCTACTACCTGGCCGGCCAATGGCCCGAGGCCGAACGTACCTACCAGCGCGGCATCAGCTACGACTCCAGCTACAAGCCGTTATGGCGCAACTACGGGTTGCTGCTGGCGCGGATGGAGCGGTACGAGGAGGCACTTTCCGCCTTCGAGCAGATCGGCAAACGTGCCCAGGCGAGCAACGAGGTCGGTTATATCTGCCTGGTGGAAGGCAAGCTGGATGTTGCCGAGCAATTCTTTCGCAGCGCGATCGACCAATCCCCCTCGCACTACGACACAGCCTGGGACAACCTGCGCCGGGTCGAGCAGATCCGCAAGATCCGCCTGCGCGGTGGGCTGACCGCGGATGTCGAAGCGGTCGCCGGGGTGCCCGGCGAGCAGCAGGCGCTGCCCTGAGCAACCGGATTGCGCGGGCGCGCCAGCCTGCGGGGGAAACCCCGCCCCCCGCGGGGCCGGCGCGCCTGCGTAACCCGGCTCTAGCCTGGGGGGTAACCATACCCAGGGAGGCCGCCCCGAATTACGCCTTCGGCTAATCCAGGCTATGAACTGGTGGGAGCGAAGAGGGGCGCCTAGCCTTTATTCGCGATCTTGGCGGGCACGGGCTCGACCCAGCGCGAATACATTCGCTCCTACAAGGGGCTACAACCGGCCTGGATGGCCCCCCCCCCGCACGTCCGCTCAGCCGGCGAAGCGCTGCTCCAGATAGGCGATGATCGCCTTGGACTCGTACAGCCAGATGCTCTGGCCGTTTTCCTCGATGCGCAGGCAGGGCACCTTGATGCGGCCGCCCTGCTGTTCCAGGGCCTGGCGATGCTCGGCGTCGTGCTTGGCGTCGCGCAGTTGCACCGGCAGGTTCAGGCGGTGCAGGCTGCGCCGTACCTTGACGCAGAATGGGCAGGCGTGGAACTGGTACAGCGCCAGGTCGGCGCTGGCGCGTTCCACCTCGGCCT
>NZ_AVOF01000051.1:0-11090 GCF_000465935.2 Pseudomonas sp. EGD-AK9 | reverse complement strand
GCAGCGCCGCCTCGGCGCCGGCCACCGCGCCGCAGGCGTTGGTCAGGCGCTCCTGAGCGAGCATGTTCATCAGGTAGAAGAAGCCGCCCTTGGCATCGCCCAAGAGGTTCTCCTTGGGCACCTTGACGTCGTTGAAGAACAGCTCGGCGGTGTCCTGGCTGTGCATGCCGAGCTTCTTCAGCTTCTTGCCGCGCTCGAAACCTTGCATGCCGCGCTCGACCAGGAACAGGCCCATGGCGTGCTTGTTGGCCGGGTCGGTCTTGGCCGCGACTATCACCAGGTCGGCCAGGTAGCCGTTGGAGATGAACACCTTGGAACCGTTGAGCAGCCAGTGGTCGCCCTTGTCCACCGCGGTGGTGCGCATGCCGGCCAGGTCGGAACCGGCGGCCGGCTCGGTCATGGCCACGGCGAGGATGGTCTCGCCGCGGACGATGCCGGGCAGCCAGCACGCCTTCTGCTGCGCGCTGCCGTACTCGGCGATATAGGGGCCGCACAGCGCCGAGTGCAGCGGGATCATGAAGCCCGGTTCGTTGATCCGCGCCAGCTCCTCGCACATGATCTGCTCGTAGCGGAAATCCTTGAGCCCGGCGCCGCCGTACTCCTCGTCCGCCCAGGGCAGCAGAAAGCCCATCTCGCCGGCCTTGGCCCACACGCTGCGGTCGACCATCCCGGCGGCCTCCCACTCCTCCTGATGCGGCACCACCTCCTTATCGAGAAATGCCGCGAAGGCGTCGCGGAACAGATTGTGCTCGGTGTCGAAATGGTTGCGCTGCATGGGGCGGTTCCTCCGCTGATTGTGCTGCCAGCGAGGTTAGGCGCCGCCCCCGTCCCCCTCAATGACCCATGCGCTCAGCCTCGATTGACCCAATCGCTCGGCTGGCTTGCCCTGCACCACAGCCGCTGCCTACCATCGGCACCCCGATCACGGAAGCCCGACATGCGCGAACGCACCATCGCCAGCCATTTCGTCCGCGCCGCCCTGCGCGGCGCGCAGCGTCGGGGCCTGGCCTGCGAGCCGCTGCTGCGCCAGGCCGGCATCCAGCCGGCGGTGCTCATCGAGCCGCGCGCGCGCATCGCCCCCGAGCAGTTCGCCCGGCTGATGCAGCTGCTGTGGGAAGCGCTGGACGACGAGTACCTGGGCTTCGGCCGCCAACCGAGCAAACGCGGCACCTTCGCCATGATGGGCCACGCCATCATCCACTGCCGCACGCTGGAAAAAGCGCTGAGCCGCGGCGCGCTGTTCTACGGCCTGTTCCCCGATGCGCCGAGCATCCGCCTGCAGCGCGAAGGCGACTGGGCGCGGCTGAGCGTGGACGACAGCAGCCTGTGGGACCCCGACCACTTCCTGGTGGAAAGCCTGCTGGTGATCTGGCACCGCCTCGGCAGCTGGCTGATCGGCCAGCGCATCCGCCTGGAGGAAGCCACCTTCGCCTACCCCGAGCCGGAGCACGCCGCCGAGTACGAACTGCTGTTTCCCTGCACCCGGCGCTTCTGCGCAGGCGCCACCAGCCTGCTGTTCCACGCCCGCTACCTGGCCATGCCGCTGCTGCAGGACGAACGCACGCTCAAGCAGTTCCTCGAACACTCCCCTGCCGACCTGCTGGCCCGCCCCGACGGCGGCGACAGCCTGACCAGCCAGATCCGCCGCCTGCTCGGCCGCGACTGCCAGCAATGGCCGGACCTGGAACGGGTCGCCCAGCAGCTGCATATCAGCCCGCAGACCCTGCGCCGCCACCTGCGCGAAGAAGGCACCAGCTTCCAGGAACTTAAGGACCACCTGCGCCGCGACCTCGCCATCTACCACCTCGGCCGCGACGAGCTGGCCATCCAAGACATCGCCGAACAGCTCGGCTTCTCCGAACCCTCGGCCTTCCACCGCGCGTTCAAGAAATGGACCGGGCTGACGCCGGGGGCCTATCGCGCGCAGGAGGGGTAAGACGCGCTGGAGGCGCTGCAACCGCCGCATTCGCTGCCGGCGCAAGCTCCCCTGGCGCTGTGCATGGACAGAACCGGCAGTCATGCACTAGCTTCTGGCTCAAGCCTGCTGGCATTACGCCAGAAGCGACAAGCTTGCCGTTATCCCTGTCGCGTTGCTCCCTGAGTGCTGTCGCGTTTGCCGCGAGCATCTTCAGGCCAGACAAGGACTTACAGAACGACAAGGTAGGTTATGCGACAGCGGTCGTGGGTAAACGCGACAGCCGTGTCACCTAATTAATAGTTAGCGCCAGAGGTAAGAATGCCAAGCATTGAGTTTGGAGATATCGCCACATGGATAGCAACCGCAGTTGCGATTGCATCAGCATTTGCAGCTGCAAAGTCCTCAAAGGCAGCAGAGAAACAACAGCAAGAAGCAACGCTCCAAGCCATGATCAATGCTGAAACCCTTGAAAAAGAGCATGATTTAAAGCTTCGCGAATGGACAGATCAATTTTTTAACTCTGCGCGCATGTGGGCAGAGGAAGTATGCGCAGCCATCTCTGAAGCAACACATATTTCAGAGCACCCAGAACTAAATGGCGAACACAAAAGACCCGTACTTATTAAGTTGAGTGCCCTTATCGACACAGGTCGTTGGTACTTCCCTAACCAATGGGCTGATGACTACGGCACACACAAAGAGCCTGCTTACCGCGGGGTACGCCAGCCGGTCTTAGATTGCGTCGTGGCTGCATATGATGCCCTAAAAGAGTCCGGGCCAGAATACGACGCGAAGTCAGAACTGGTCATGTGCCAACGAGAATTCGTAAGTCATATTCAAGAAGTTTTGGATCCTAGAAAACGAGAGCAGGAAATAAAGAAAATCCTCCTCGAATTTGAGGTTTCCGAGCGTCTTAGAATGGCTCCGGGTAAGCGCTAACAAATGGTTCAAATCGTTCGCTTCGCTCACTGGGACGGGCTAAAGCCCGCCCCTTAACCAAACGTTAGGCCCCTGAAATGGAGTTCCCAGCAACATGAAGAAGTCGGTTCAAGTCGCTACAACTCTTGTTGCGCTCGCGGCATTGGTCGCCCCCCTCGTGGTCTACGTCTCCACCTTCGGAATACATCTTTCGCCAAGTCACGGCCGATGGGCCGAGTTCGGAGCGCTTCTAGCCGGAATTTACAGCCCTGTCGCGGCGTTCCTAGCGCTGCTAGTCCTCGCGCGCCAGGTTGCCTCTCAAAATCACTTTAATAAGCATCAAATTGACTACTCCTATCTCCAAAACGCCCGCGCAGATCTGCACTTCTACTTGGACACCCTGCACAATGCACTGTCGAAACACGAAGTCTCAGCAAATGTCCCGCTTAGCAGTGTCCTAGTCTCGCTGTTCGCCAAGCGCAACAAATCTCAGCTTTTGGCGCCGCTGCACCCGGCGGATTTGGAACGAATCAAGAATGCTGATGATCGGCTGTGGGGCCTATGGGGCGCTGTCTACAACGTGCTCCGCGGGGTCAAAGCCGTCGATGACTACCAGTACACGCTCTTCTATAGTTCTACCAAGGAAAAGTGCATAGCGCTCTTCGGCTATGCCGTTTGCGATGCGCTGGACAATTATCACTTTGCCGTCACCCAGGGACGAGTCGAGGTTAGCTATGAGTTCTCACTGTCGCTGTCAGGGGCCTAACAATTCATTCAAGCCGAAGCCGCTTCGCGGCTCGGCTTAATTCAGGCGTTAGAGCTTAAAAATTAATTTCAGGTACTGCTTAAAATGCCAGAAGAAACCACAACAGAAGAATCAAATAACTCAAAGTATGAGTACAAAAACTATTTACATGTCAGAAACAAAAATCTTCACTACCACAAAGCAGTACTAACGAGAATAGAACGGGAAAACAGGAAGCGACGCTTAATTTTTTCCGCTCTATTTCTTCCATTGCTATCTCTTATGAGCGCGCTTTCTTTTTTACTAATAGACGATCAAAAATATATTGAGAAGCAAGCTCTACAGGATGACTTAAAGTCCATAATATCCAATGGCGGCGATCTTGACGCAATTAAACAGGCATTCGCCACCCAACCATCAGTAAGCCACGTAAAGCTAATATTTACGTCAAAATCCTCATACTATGAAGCTGGTACACCGCTGTCGACGGCACTTAATGATCTGCGCGTAAATGCTTTTAGAGGCAACGACAAAGACATTCTTCCAATGCTAAACCCCATACTATCTGAATACGAAGAGATAAACCCATTTGACAAGCTGCAAGCAGCTCAAAAAGACTATTTTGAAAATGTACGCATAAAAACCGAAGATGGGTACATAAAAATTAGCAATGATATAAATAACATTGCGGACGAACTACATCAAAAAAACATTCTAGTTGATGAATACCTTGGAGACTCAAAAACATCTTTCTGGATTTCAATCTTAGCCGTTATTCTTTCGCTCCTAATAGGCGGCTACCAAATATTCTCAGCGCGACCCGAGGCTATGAAAAGATTATTCTTAGATGCACTAAATGGCTTTGACAGAGGCGAAGATAAAAGTCTCAGTAATAAAAAGAACAGCAACAAAAGTATCGACACATGAACTCTAACTAGTGGTTCAAATCGCCCGCTACGCTCACTGGGACGGGCTAAAGCCCGCCCCTCAACCAAACGTTATGCATTGAGACTATATTGGAGGGCGCTATGCCTAGAAAAATGACCCCTTCACAGATTCGAAGTGCAATCCGTCAAGCCCAAAATAAGCAGAAGCAGGCCATAGACAAATATAACCGTGAAGTTCGTCAGCATAACCAGAAGGTGAAGCAGGCGATCAATAGCTACAACAATGAAGTGAGAACGTATAACGCGAGAGTACGGGCGAACAGACAAAAGATAGCCGCTGAACTGAGAAGGCTTCAGTCCTCTACAACTGTGCGATATCAAGTTGTTCAGACATCCGCAATAGCTCTGAATAGCTACTATGAACGACTAGATTCCGTCGAAGATCGTTTAGAAAACTCAAGCTATGGTAGTGAGTTCTTAGATCTATCCGAGCGAGAAAACGCAAATAGCTTGGCCCTTTCAAATGCTCTTGAGTCTGAAACGGAGGAATCGAATGTTGAGCCTTCGGATCTCTTGCGAACCGAGATTGATGGAATGCTCCAGAAATTATCTCCGGACTTGAGCAACAGGTGGAAAGGAGCGCTATTTTCCTTGAGCCCTCAGAACCCTGATGCGGCTCGTCACTTCTGCACAAGCGCAAGGGAGGTATTCGTTCAGATTCTGGACATGAATGCTCCTGATGAAAAGGTTTTGGCGCTTAATCCCAACTGTGAGGTGACATCAGGTGGGCAGCCTACGAGAAAAGAGAAAATTCGCTATTTGCTAAGCCGTTGCGGGCTTCTGACTGCGGAAGCTGTTGATTTCGTTGACGAGGATGTTAAAAATGTTCTTGCATTATTTCGGGTTTTCAATGATGGCACTCATGGTTCGTCCGGTAAATTTGGGTTAAGCAAGCTGATGTCGATTAAGACAAGGGTCGAGGATGGCATAACATACCTGTTTTCTATCAGCCAAAATGCATAACAAAGCCATCAAATTCGCTCCCTGCGGTCGCCGGACGCTCGCGAACTCGCGCCGTTTATGGCCGCGTTAGATTCAACAGAGGGATCGCCGTGAATGACGAAGAGTTCATTGCCGCCACTATCGAAGCCCGAGAAGAGTCTGTTTCCTTCTTTTCCGCCGCAAGAAAACCCGAACGAGAGCGCTGGGTTGTAGAGGAATTCTTGGGGAATCTTGGAATTGAAGTTCCTGCCGGGTCTGTTTTTTCTCCGAGTGAAGAACCACCGGACGTCGTATTTCTTGATGCTCGCTTTGAGGTCAAGGAAATCATGGATCCTGATAAACGTCGCCACGCGGAGTATAAAGAGAGTCTTCGCCGCGCCAAAGAAGCTAAAACGGTAGAAGAGCTATTTGAGACCTACACCCCCAGAGACATAACCTACACAGAGCTTTGCAAGCTAGTCCAAGAAACCATCCCAAAAATCAGACCATATGCACCTGCAACGCAGCGCGAGTTAGATTTGCTTTTCTATGTAAACCTAGACGAAATTCACGGTTATGTTTCAAATGAAATAACAGAGAGCTCGCTATTTCAAGAGTATGGCTGGCGCTCAATTTCATTTATTTCTGGACCATTAGCAGTCGTGCTTTTTGCATGCGAGCGTGCCCCATCGTTCCTACTCAGCAACCTAGGGAAAGTAGTCAGACGAGAGTACGGCAGCTAAAAAGGGGACAGATTTATTTTTGCTAATCTCTCCTCCTTTCAAATGTCGCCTAATCGGCCATTAACCGGCCTAGTCGGGAGGATCAATCCCAATGTCCCAAGCGCAAGAAACGGCTCAATTCCAGGCAACCCTACTGCACCCTCGCCTACCGAATGGCGAGTCAGCCTGGGCATTCGTGATTCTGCCCAAAGAGATAAGCGAGAAGCTGCCAAGACGCGGCAGGACCAGCGTGGACGGCCGCCTCAATGGGCAGCCGTTCCGGGCCAGGCTCGAGCCGGATGGCCAGTTGAGTCATTGGCTGCGGGTGGATAGCGACCTGCTGCAGGCGGCGGGCGCGAGCGTCGGCGATCTGGTCACGCTGGAAATCGAGCCCGTGGCGGAGGAGCCCGAGCCGCAGGTGCCGGCGGATCTGGCCGCGGCACTGGCCGCCGCGCCTGCGGCGCGCAGGGTCTGGGACGCGACGACGACTATCGCGCGGCTGGACTGGATTCACTGGATCGAGTCGGCCAAGCAGGCCAGGACCCGCGCCAAGCGTATCGCCGATGCCTGCGCCATGCTCGGCGAGGGCAAGCAGCGGGTCTGCTGCTTCGATCAGTCGGGCTACTACAGCAAGGCGTTGCGCGCGCCCGAGGCCGCGGATTGACCGCCGAACGTCGAGCCAGGAGCTCTAGCCGCCGCTGATCGGCGCGCTGGTGCGCACGGCGCCCCTGCGCACCTGGTTACCACATCAAATCGTCGGGAATCTGGTAGGCGGCGTAGGGGTCGTCGGCGTCCGGCGCTTCGACATGGGTGTTGAGCAGGACGATGCGCGAGGGATCGCGCTCCTGGATCTTCAGCGCCGCTTCGCGGGGGATCACCTCGTAGCCGCCGCCGTGGCGGACGATGGCCAGCCAGCCGTTGGACAGCTTGTTGCGCATCAGGGTGTTGACCGCCAGGCGCTTGACCTTCTTGTCGTCGACGAAGTTGTAGTAGTCGTCACCGTCCAGCTTGGGCAGGCGTGAACGCTCGATCAGCTGCTTGATCTGCGCGGCGCGGGCCTTCTGCTCGGCCTTTTCCTGCTGCTGGCGATTGAGTTCCTGGTCGCGCGCGGCCTTCTCGGCCTGGGCCTGCAGCGCGGCCTGGCGAGCGCTGTCGTCCAGTTCGGCCTGGCCCTTGTGCGCCAGGCGCTTCTGCTTCTGCTGCTGCTTGCCAACCTGCTTGGCCTGTTTTTCGTTGACCAGGCCGGCTTTGAGCAGCTGGTCGCGCAGGGAAAGACCCATGACTAGAGATCCCGAACATGATTCAGTTGCAGCGGCGCCGAGCCCTCGGCGCCGCCGGTCGAAGGTGCTCAGCATAAGGGCTAAGCGGCCGCGGCTCCAGCCCGAAAGCACCGCGTAGCCGGGATGCAATCCGGGAACGGCCTGCCAAGCAATCCCCCGGATTGCATCCGGGCCAGCTCGGTTCAGCACCCCGGCGTCTGCTTCTCGAGCTTCTTCGCCTCGCCCCACAGGGCGTCCAGTTCCTCCAGCGAGCAGCCGTCCAGGCTGCGGCCGGCCTCGCGCACGCTCTGCTCGATAAAGCGAAAGCGCCGCTCGAACTTGCCGTTGGCCGCGCGCAGCGCGCCTTCCGGGTCGACCTTGAGATGCCGGGCCAGGTTGGTGACGACGAACAGCAGATCGCCGATCTCTTCGGCCACCGCCTCGGCATCGTTCTCGCTCATGGCCTCGAGCACTTCGTCCAGTTCCTCGCGCACCTTGTCCACCACCGGCAGCGCGTCCGGCCAGTCGAAGCCGACCTGGGCGGCGCGCTTCTGCAGCTTGGCCGCGCGGCTCAGCGCCGGCAGCGCGGCGGGCACGTCGTCGAGCAAGGACAGCTGCTCGGGCGCGGCGGCCTTCTCGGCGCGCTCCTCGGCCTTGAGCTCCTCCCAGCGCTGCTTGACCGCCGCCTCTTCCAGCTTCGCCGCATCCGGCGCGCCGTACAGGTCGCCGTCGACGAACACGTGGGGGTGACGGCGAATCAGTTTGCGGGTGATGCCGTCGACCACCTGGGCGAAGTCGAAGCGCCCCTCCTCGCGGGCCAGCTGGCTGTAGTAGACCACCTGGAACAGCAGGTCGCCGAGTTCGCCCGGCAGGTGCTCGAAGTCGCCGCGCTCGATGGCGTCGGCCACCTCGTAGGCCTCCTCGAGGGTATGCGGCACTATGCTCGCGTAGCTCTGCTTGAGGTCCCAGGGGCAGCCGTGCTGCGGGTCGCGCAGGCGGGCCATCAGATGCAGCAGGTCGTCGAGTCGGTACATGCAAGCTCCTGGACTGCAAGCCACAGGCTTCAAGCCGCAAGAAAGCGCCGAGTGCCGCTGTTCAGTTGCTGCTTGAAGCTTGCCGCTTGAGGCTCAATTGGCGCGGTGGCGGCGCGCCTCGATGATATTGGGCAACTGGCTGATGCGCGCCAGCAGGCGTCCGAGGGCGTCCAGGCCGGGGATCTCCACGGTGATCGACATGGAGGCGGTGTTGTCCTCCTTGTTCGAGCGGGTGTTGACCGCCAGCACGTTGAGCTTCTCGTTGAGCAGCACCTGGGTCACGTCGCGCAGCAGGCCGGAGCGGTCGTAGGCCTTGATCACGATCTCCACCGGATAGGTCTGCACCGGCGCCTCGCCCCAGCTCACCTGGATGATCCGCTCCGGCTCGCGGGCGGCCTGCTGCAGCGCCGTGGCGCAATCCTGGCGGTGGATGGTGACGCCACGACCGAGGGTGATGTAGCCGACGATCGGATCGCCCGGCAGCGGCTGGCAGCAGCCGGCCATCTGCGTCAGCAGGTTGCCGACGCCCTGGATCTGGATGTCGCCGCGCTTGCCCGGCTTGAAGCCCTGGGCCTTGCGCGGGATCAGCTCGAGCTGCTCACTGGCGCGCTCCGGCTCCACCAGCTGCTGGGCCAGGTTGACCGCATGGGCCAGGCGCACGTCGCCGGCGCCGAGCGAGGCGAACAGATCCTCGGCGGTCTTCAGGTTGGCCTTCTCTGCCAGCTTGTCGTAATCCACATGCGGCAGGGCCAGGCGGCCCAGCTCGCGCTCGAGCATGGTCTTGCCGGCGGCGACGTTCTGGTCGCGGTCCTGCAGCTTGAACCAGTGGACGATCTTCGCCCGCGAGCGGCTGGTGGTGATATAGCCCAGGTTGGGGTTGAGCCAATCGCGGCTCGGCGTGCCCTGCTTGCTGGTGATGATCTCCACCTGCTCGCCGGTCTGCAGGCTGTAGTTGAGCGGCACGATGCGCCCGTTGATCTTGGCGCCGCGGCAGTTGTGACCGATCTCGGTGTGCACGCGGTAGGCGAAATCCAGCGGCGTGGCGCCCTTGGGCAGGTCGATGGCGTGACCGTCGGGGGTGAACACGTAGACCCGGTCCGGCTCGATGTCGACGCGCAGCTGCTCGGCCAGGCCGCCGATATCGCCCAGTTCCTCGTGCCACTCGATGACCTGGCGCAGCCAGGAGATCTTCTCCTCGTAGTGGTTGGAGCCGGACTTGACGTCGGTGCCCTTGTAGCGCCAATGCGCGCACACGCCCAGCTCGGCCTCCTCGTGCATCGCGTGGGTGCGGATCTGCACCTCCAGCACCTTGCCCTCCGGGCCGAGCACCGCGGTGTGCAGCGAGCGGTAGCCGTTCTCCTTGGGGTTGGCGATGTAGTCGTCGAACTCCTTGGGAATGTGCCGCCACAGGGTGTGCACGATGCCGAGGGCGGTGTAGCAGTCGCGCACCTCCGGCACCAGCACACGCACCGCGCGCACGTCGTAGATCTGGCTGAACTGCAGGCCCTTGCGCTGCATCTTGCGCCAGATCGAATAGATGTGTTTGGCCCGCCCGCTGATGTCGGCCTTGATCCCGGTGGCCTCCAGTTCGGCGCGCAGCTGGTTCATCACGTCGTTGATGTACTGCTCGCGATCCAGCCGCCGTTCGTGCAGCAGCTTGGCGATCTGCTTGTACTGCACCGGTTCCAGGTAGCGGAACGACAGGTCCTCCAGCTCCCACTTGATATGGCCGATGCCGAGGCGGTGGGCCAGCGGCGCGTAGATGTCGAACACCTCGCGCGCCACGCGCTGGCGCTTCTCCTCGTCGGCTTCCTTGACCGCACGGATGGCGCAGGTGCGCTCGGCCAGCTTGATCAGCGCCACGCGCACGTCGTCGACCATGGCCACCAGCATCTTGCGCAGGTTCTCCACCTGCGCCTGCGAGCCGAGCACCAGGGAATCGCGCGGGTTGAGCGAGGCGCTGATCGCCGCCATGCGCAGCACGCCCTCGATCAGTTTGGCCACCACCGGGCCGAAGCGCTGGTGCACCGCAGCCAGGGTCACCTTGCCCTCGCGCACACCGCGGTAGAGCACCGCGGCCACCAGCGAATCCTGGTCGAGCTTGAGGTCGGCGAGAATCTCGGCGATCTCCAGGCCGACGCGGAAACTGGAGGTGCCCTCGACCCACAGGTTCTGCGTGGGATTGGCCTGTTGCTCGACATCGCGGGCGAATTCGCAGGCCTCCTTGAGGGCCTCGCGATCCAGCGCCGGATCGACGCTCGCGGCATGGTCGAGCCAGGCCTCGAGGTTGATGCTGCCGTCGTCGTTGATCGGCTGGTGCGCTCTCACCTGAACCATCGTCTTACCTTCCCTACGGCGCGCCCAAGGTGCGCCGAGCAGTCGCCGGTTTCTGCGAACCGGTCGGATTAACTGAAAGCACGCGCGTCCTGCGCATCCCTCGTGCCCCGGGCCGCAGCCTAGGGTTTCTCAAACAGGGCCATGGCCTCGACATGCGCGGTCTGCGGAAACATGTCGAGAATCCCGGCACGGCGCAGGCGGTAGCCCTGCTGCGCCAGCTCGGCGGCGTCGCGCGCCAGGGTGGTCGGGTTGCAGGAGACGTAGACCAGGCGCCGCGCGCCCAGCGCCG
>NZ_AVOF01000050.1:0-11395 GCF_000465935.2 Pseudomonas sp. EGD-AK9 | reverse complement strand
CCCGCCGCGACCGCCACGCTCCGGAACGGGTGGCCCTGCAGCCGGCGCTGGACGACGCCCTGGCGCTGCTGGCCAAGCGTCGCCGGGCGATGGACGTGGAGCTGATCCGCGACCTGCCGGATGCCACCCTGTGGGTCCAGGCCGGCGAGACGCGCCTGCGCCAGGTGCTCGGCAACCTGCTCGGCAACGCCCTCGACGCCCTGGTCGCCAAGGCGCCGCCGCGACGCATCTGGATCAGTACCCGGCAGCAGGACGACCAGCTCGAACTGCTGCTGCGCGACAATGGCCCGGGCTTCTCCGCCGAATCCCTGGCCCGCGCCCGCGAACCCTTCTTCACCACCAAGACCAGCGCCCAGGGCCTGGGCCTTGGCCTGGCCATCTGCGACAGCCTGATGCGCGCCCTGGGCGGCGAGCTGCTGCTGGCCAACCACCCGGACGGCGGCGCCCTGATCACCCTGCGCCTGCGCCTCGCCAGCCCCGGCGTCAACCTGCAACCCCCGGAGGACCCCTCGCCATGACCAGCGACAGCGCCATCGACAGCCGCACCCAGGTTCTGCTGATCGACGACGACGCCCACCTGCGCCAGGCACTCAGCCAGACCCTCGACCTGGCCGGACTCAAGGTGCTCAGCCTGGGCGACGCCCAGGGCCTGGCCGCGCGTATTCCGGCCGGCTGGCCGGGGGTGGTGGTCAGCGACATCCGCATGCCCGGCATCGACGGCCTGCAGCTGCTCGCCCAGCTGCGCGAGCGCGACGCCGAACTGCCGGTACTGCTGATCACCGGCCACGGCGACGTGCCGCTGGCGGTGCAGGCGATGCGCGCCGGCGCCTACGATTTCCTGGAAAAGCCCTTCGCCAACGACGACCTGCTCGACAGCGTGCGCCGCGCCCTCGATCTGCGCCGCCTGGTGCTGGACAACCGCAGCCTGCGCCTGGCGCTGACCGATCGCCAGCAGCTGGCCGGGCGCCTGGTCGGCCAGTCGCCGGCGATGCAGCGCCTGCGCGAGCAGATCGGCGCGCTGGCCGGGATCGCCACCGACGTGCTGATCCTCGGCGAGACCGGTGCCGGCAAGGAGGTGGTGGCGCGCGCCCTGCACGACCTGTCCAGCCGCCGCGACGGCCCCTTCGTCGCCATCAACGCCGGCGCCCTGGCCGAGTCGGTGGTGGAAAGCGAGCTGTTCGGCCACGAGGCCGGCGCCTTCACCGGCGCGCAGAAGCGAAGGATCGGCAAGTTCGAGTTCGCCAACGGCGGCACCCTGTTCCTCGACGAGATCGAGAGCATGAGCCTGGACGTGCAGGTCAAGCTGCTGCGCCTGCTGCAGGAACGGGTGGTCGAGCGCCTCGGCGGCAACCAGCTGATCCCGCTGGACATTCGCGTCATCGCCGCGACCAAGGAAGACCTGCGCCAGGCCGCCGATGCCGGACGCTTCCGCGCCGACCTCTACTACCGGCTGAACGTCGCGCCGCTGTCCATCCCGCCGCTGCGCGAGCGCGGCGAGGACGCCCTGCTGCTGTTCCAGCACTTCGCCGAAGGCGCCACCGCGCGCCACGGCCTGCCGCCCCGCGAACTGCAGCCGGGACAGCGCGCATTGCTGCTGCGCCACCCCTGGCCGGGCAACGTGCGCGAGCTGCAGAACGCCGCCGAGCGCTTCGCCCTCGGCCTGGAGCTGGCGCTGGACAGCAACGCGCCGAACCTGCCGCCGGTCAGCGGCGGTCTCGGCGAACAGGTCGAAGCCTTCGAACGGGCGCTGATCGCCGCCGAACTCAGCCGCCCGCACGGCTCGCTGCGCAGCCTGGCCGAGGCCCTCGGCCTGCCGCGCAAGACCCTGCACGACAAACTGCGCAAGCACGGCCTGCATTTCTCCGGCGCTGGCGGAAGCTCGCCAGAGGACTTCGACTGACTGGCGAGAAACCGCCAGCGCCAGCCTCGCCCACCGCCATTTGCAGCCGCCGGCCGCCCTCGCCGGCCGCTCACGCAACGCCAGACAGGCCCCTGACCACGGGCCCTGGCGCCTTCCCCCCGACTTACCGCGCGATCGCCCGCGGCAGCCTGGCACAAGGGTTGCTCTAGGCAATGCCCAAGCGAACCCACAAGTACAAGTCCAGGCCTCGCTGCCCTCAGCCGGCGTTTTCGCCCAAGCCGCCTAGACTTGCTCTTGTCCGTTCGTCAGCAGCGCCCCTGGCGCCAATGCGATAAACACAACAAGAGGAAGCATCCGCATGTTCAAACTGACTGCCAAGGCGCTGGCTTGCGCCCTGTCCCTGTCCATCGCCGGCATGGCCCAGGCCGCCGACCCCATTGTCATCAAGTTCTCCCACGTGGTTGCCGAGCACACCCCGAAAGGTCAGGGTGCGCTGCTGTTCAAGCAACTGGCCGAAGAGCGCCTGGGCGACAAGGTGCGCGTGGAGGTCTACCCGAACTCCTCGCTGTTCGGCGACGGCAAGGAAATGGAAGCGCTGCTGCTCGGCGACGTGCAGATCATCGCCCCGTCGCTGGCCAAGTTCGAGCACTACACCAAGCAGATCCAGATCTTCGACCTGCCGTTCCTGTTCGACGACATGGCCGCGGTCGACCGCTTCCAGAAGGGCCCGGAAGGCCAGAAACTGCTGACCTCCATGACCGACAAGGGCATCACCGGCCTGGGCTACTGGCACAACGGCCTCAAGCAGCTGTCGGCCAACAAGGCGCTGCTCGAGCCCAAGGATGCCCGCGGCCTGAAGTTCCGCGTACAGGCTTCCGCAGTGCTGGAAGAGCAGTTCAAGGCAGTGCGCGCCAACCCGCGCAAGATGAGCTTCGCCGAGGTCTATCAGGGCCTGCAGACCGGCGTGGTCAACGGTGCCGAGAACCCCTACTCGAACATCTACAGCCAGAAGATGCACGAAGTGCAGAAGTTCATCACCGAGTCCAACCACGGCCTGCTCGACTACATGGTGATCACCAACACCAAGTTCTGGGACGGTCTGCCGGCGGACGTGCGTGACGAGCTGAGCAAGATCATGGCCGAGGTCACCGTCGAGGTGAACAAGCAGGCCGACGCCCTCAACGAAGGCGACAAGCAGCGCATCCTCGAGGCCGGCACCACCGAAATCCTCACCCTGACCCCGGAGCAGCGTGCCCTGTGGCGCGACGCCATGCAGCCGGTGTGGAAGAAGTTCGAAGGCGAGATCGGTGCCGACCTGATCAAAGCCGCTCAGGCCGCCAACCAGCAGTAAGGCCGGAGAGCCGTAGGGTGGGCGACGCCGCGACTGGCGCCAGCCCACCGCGATGCCCACTGGGCATCGTCACGCTGCAACCGGTGGGTCGGCCGCACATGGCCGCCCCACCCTACGCCCTTTCCATTCGGGAGATCCGACCATGAACGCCTTGCGGCGCGTCTGGGAGCACTTCGAGGAAGGCTTTATCGCCTTTCTCCTGGCGGCCATGACGCTGATCACCTTCGTCTACGTGATCCTCAACAACCTCTACACCGTTTTCTACTGGCTGGGCGACAGCTTCGGCGGCAACGAGTTTCTGCTCGGTATCGGCGACGCCATCCTCGACATGGCTCAGGCGATGACCTGGAGCAACGCCCTGACCAAGGCCCTGTTTGGCTGGCTGATCTTCTTCGGTCTGGCCTACGGCGTGCGCACCGCCGGCCATATCGGCGTCGACGCCCTGGTCAAGCTGGCCAGCCGGCCGGTGCAGCGCGTCATCGGCATCGTCGCCTGCCTGTGCTGCCTGGGCTACGCCGGGCTGATCGCGGTCGGCAGCTACGACTGGGTACGCACCCTGTTCATCGCCGGCATCGGTGCCGAAGACCTCGGCCACTACGGCATCCAGCAATGGCATATCGCGATGATCGTGCCCTTCGGCTACGCCATGGTGTTCGTCCGCTTCCTGGAAATCTTCGTGCGCATCCTGCGCAACGAGCAGACCGGCCTGGGCCTGGCCGACGAAGCCGCCGACGCCCTGAAGATCAATGAGCACGAGGAGCCCAAGCAATGACCGTTCTGTTCCTCTTCCTCCTGCTGTTCCTGCTGATGTTCATCGGCGTGCCGATCGCCGCCTCGCTCGGCCTGGCCGGCTCGGTCACCATCATGCTGTTCAGCCCGGACTCGGTGCGTTCGCTGGCGATCAAGCTGTTCGAGACCAGCGAGCACTACACCCTGTTGGCGATTCCGTTCTTCCTCCTGTCCGGCGCCTTCATGACCACCGGCGGCGTGGCCAAGCGCCTGATCGACTTCGCCAACGCCTGTGTCGGCCATATCCGTGGCGGCCTGGCCATCGGCGCGGTACTGGCGTGCATGCTGTTCGCCGCGCTGTCCGGCTCCTCGCCGGCCACCGTGGCCGCGGTCGGCTCGATTGCCATCGCCGGCATGGTGCGCTCGGGCTACCCGCAGGCGTTCGGCGCCGGCATCGTGTGCAACGCCGGTACCCTGGGCATCCTGATTCCGCCGTCGATCGTGATGGTGGTGTACGCCGCCGCCACCGAGCAGTCGGTGGGCAAGCTGTTTATGGCCGGCGTCATTCCGGGCGTGATGCTCGGCGTGGCGCTGATGGTGGCGATCTACATAGTCGCAAGGGTCAAGAAGCTGCCCGCCCTGCCGCGCGCCAGCCTGCGCGAATGGCTGCGTTCGGCGCGCGAGGCGATCTGGGGCCTGTCGCTGATGGTGATCATCCTCGGCGGTATCTACAGCGGCATGTTCACCCCCACCGAGGCGGCTGCGGTGGCCGCGGTGTACGCCGGCTTCGTCGCCCTGTTCATCTACAAGGACCTGACCTGGCGCGAATGCCCGAAGGTGCTGCTGGAGTCCGGCAAGCTGACCATCATGCTGATGTTCATCATCGCCAACGCCATGCTCTTCGCCCACGTGCTGACCACCGAGCAGATCCCGCAGACCATCACCGCCTGGGTGGTCGACCTCGGCCTGCAGCCCTGGCAGTTCCTGCTGGTGGTGAACATCGTGCTGCTGATCGCCGGCGCCTTCATGGAGCCCTCGGCGATCATCCTGATCCTCGCGCCGATCCTGTTCCCCATCGCCATGCAGCTGGGCATCGACCCGATCCACCTGGGCATCATCATGGTGGTGAACATGGAGATCGGTTTGATCACCCCACCGGTGGGGCTCAACCTGTTCGTCACCTCGGCGGTGACCGGCATGCCGCTGACCCACGTGATCCGCGCCGCCCTGCCGTGGCTGATGATGCTGATCGGCTTCCTGATGGTGATCACCTACATCCCGGCCGTGTCCCTGGCCCTGCCGAACTGGCTGGGTATGAGCTAGGCCGCATCCACGCTGCTACTTTGGTACTTTGTGTACCCACTCCGCCCGGCCTTAGCGCCGGGCTTTTTTTGTCTTGGCGCAAGGCGGCCCCGCGACATCGGGCAGCGACGCGCCAGCGGGTACGCTACGCCGCGGTGCAGCCCCGTAGGGTGGGCTTCAGGCCACCGACGGGGGTCAGCGTGGGCTAAGGCGGAGCGCCGGGCCCCCGATCCTGCCCTGGGGCGCCCGGCCACAGCTCACTCAGACATAGCCATAAAAAACGGGCCCATCGGGCCCGTTTTTTTATGGCACTCCTGGTCGTTTAGCTGCGGCTAGCGGCCGGCTGCCAGACGGTCTCGTCCATGGCCTGCTGCAGGGCCTTCTTGCGCCGTTCCTCGGCGCGCTGGGCGAAGAACCAGGCGAGGAAGGTGGCGAAGGACACCGCCAGCAGGATCAGGCTGGCCACCGCGTTGATCTCAGGTTTCACCCCCAGGCGCACGGCGGAGAAGATCTCCATCGGCAGAGTGGTGGAGCCGGGACCGGAGACGAAGCTGGCCAGCACCAGGTCGTCCAGTGACAGGGCGAAGGACATCATCGCCCCGGCCGCCAGCGACGGCGCGATCATCGGCACGGTGATCAGGAAGAACACCTTCCACGGCTTGGCGCCCAGGTCCATGGCCGCCTCCTCGATGGACAGATCCAGCTCGCGCAGGCGCGCCGACACCACCACCGCCACGTAGGCCGAGCAGAAGGTGGTGTGGGCGATCCAGATGGTGGGCATGCCGCGCTGCGCCGGCCAGCCGATCAGCTGCGCCATCAGCACGAACAGCAGCAGCAGCGACAGACCGGTGATCACCTCGGGCATCACCAGCGGCGCGGTGACCAGGCCGCCGAACAGGGTGCGGCCCTTGAAGTGGGTGACCCGGGTTAGCACGAAGGCCGCCAGGGTGCCCAGCGCCACCGCGGCGATGGCGGTGTAGCAGGCGATCTCCAGCGAGCGCATCACCGAGTTCATCAGCTGGGTGTTGTCGAGCAGGCCGACGTACCACTTCACCGACCAGCCGCCCCACACCGTCACCAGCCGCGAGGCGTTGAACGAGTAGATCACCAGGATGACCATGGGCAGGTAGATGAACAGCAGGCCCGCCCAGAGCATGATGTTGGCGAAACTGAAGCGCTTCATGGCCGGCCCTCCAGCTCTTTGGCTTGGTTAGGGTTAAAGAGGAAAGATGAGGGCACGATCAAAAAGACAGTCGTCATGGTCTGCCCTCCAGCTCTTTCGCCTGGTTACGGTTAAAGAGAATGATGGGCACGATCAGGATCGCCAGCATCACCACCGCCAGGGCCGAGGCCACCGGCCAGTCGCGGTTGTTGAAGAACTCCTGCCACAGCACCTTGCCGATCATCAGGGTCTCCGGGCCGCCGAGCAGTTCGGGGATGACGAACTCGCCGACCACCGGGATGAACACCAGCATGGAGCCGGCGATGATGCCGTTCTTCGACAGCGGCACGGTGATCTTCCAGAAGTTGTTGAAGTTGCTCGAACCCAGGTCGGAGGCGGCCTCCAGCAGGCTGAGGTCGTGCTTCACCAGGTTGGCGTAGAGCGGCAGGATCATGAAGGGCAGGTAGGAGTAGACCACGCCGATATAGACCGCCACGTTGGTGTTGAGGATCTGCAGCGGCGTGTCGATCAGGCCGATGCCCATCAGCAGGCTGTTGAGCAGGCCGTTGTTGCCGAGAATGCCCATCCAGGCATAGACGCGGATCAGGATCGCGGTCCAGGTCGGCATCATGATCAGCAGCAGCAGCACCGTCTGGTGTTCCTTCGGCGCGCGGGCGATGGCGTAGGCCATGGGGTAGCCGATCAGCAGGCACAGCAGGGTGCTGAAGAAGGCGACCTGCAGCGAGCCGAGGTAGGCCGACAGGTACAGCGCATCCTCGGTGAGGAAGATGTAGTTGCCCAGGTTCAGCACGATCTGCAACTGGTTGTTGGCCCAGCTGTAGATTTCGGTGTAGGGCGGAATCGCCACGTCGGCTTCGGCGAAGCTGATCTTCAGCACGATGACGAAGGGCAACAGGAAGAACAGGAACAACCAGAGGAAGGGGATGCCGATCACGGCATGCCGCCCGCTGGGCAGGTAGCGCGAGAGTTTGGCCAGTTTCATGATTGCAGTACCACGCCGCTGTCGTCTTCCCAGTACACCACCACCGGATCGTCCCAGGTCGGGCGCTTGCCGCGGCGCTCGGCGTTGGCGATGAAGCACTGCACGATCTGCCCGGAGGTGAGTTTGACGTGGTACACCGAGTGGCCGCCGAGGTAGGCGATGTCGTGCACGTGGCCGCGGCTCCAGTTGTACTCGGGGTGCTCGTGATCGGCCGGCAGCTCGCTGGCCATCAGCAGTTTTTCCGGGCGCAGGGCGTAGCTGACCTTCTTGTCCTCGGCGCGGGTGGTGACGCCGTGGCCGATGAAGATCGGCTTGTCCAGCTGCGGGCAGTCGATGATCGCGTGGTCGGCCTCGTCGCTGCTGATCTGCCCGTCGAACAGGTTGACGCTGCCGATGAACTCGCACACCAGGCGGCTGGCCGGGGTCTCGTAGATGTCCACCGGGCTGCCGGTCTGGGCGATCCAGCCCAGGTGCATGATGGCGATGCGCTGGGCCATGGTCATGGCCTCTTCCTGGTCGTGGGTGACCATCACGCAGGTCACGCCGACCCGCTCGATGATCTCCACCAGCTCCAGCTGCATCTGCGAACGCAGCTTCTTGTCCAGCGCGCCCATCGGCTCGTCGAGCAGCAGCAGCTTGGGCCGCTTGGCCAGCGAACGGGCCAGGGCCACGCGCTGACGCTGGCCGCCGGACAGCTGGTGCGGCTTGCGCTTGGCGTACTGGCTCATGTGCACCAGCTTGAGCATCTCGGCCACCCGCGCCTCGATCTCGGCCTTGGGCAGGCCGTCCTGCTTGAGGCCGAAGGCGATGTTGTCGGCCACGCTCATGTGCGGAAACAGCGCGTAGGACTGGAACATCATGTTGATCGGCCGCTGGTACGGCGGCATGTCGGTGATGTCGACGCCATCGAGGATGATGCGCCCGGAGGTGGGCCGCTCGAAGCCGGCGAGCATGCGCAGCAGGGTCGACTTGCCCGAGCCGGAACCACCGAGCAGGGCGAAGATCTCGCCCTTGTTGATGGTCAGCGAGACGTCGTCGACCGCCACGGTCTCGTCGAACTTCTTGGTCACCCGATCGATCTTGACCAGCACCTCTTTCGGTGTCTGGTCCCCCTCGAGGGCTTTTTTGTAGGCGCTGGAGGCAACAGCCATTTAGGAAAACTCCCGGAAGTAACGCCCGACCCCTGCGGCCGGGCGGGAAGGGTTACTGACCCGACTTGATCTTGGTCCAGCTACGGGTCATCAGACGCTGCACCTTGACCGGCAATTCGGCCGAGATGAACAGCTTGTCCAGTACCGCCTGCGGCGGGTACACGGACGGGTCGTTGCGCACCTCCTGGTCCATCAGCGCGCCCGCCTGGGTATTGGGGTTGGCGTAGCCGACGTAGTCGCTGACTTCGGCTATCACCTGCGGCTGGAGGAGGAAATCGATAAAGGCATGGGCCTGCTCGACGTTCGCCGCGTCGGCCGGAATGGCCAGCATGTCGAACCACAGGTTGCCGCCTTCCTTGGGAATGCTGTAGGCGATCTCGATGCCCTTGCCGGCTTCCTCGGCGCGATCGGCGGCCTGCAGGATGTCGCCGGAAAAGCCGGCGGCGACGCAGATCTCGCCGTTGGCCAGGTCGCCGATGTACTTGGAGCTGTGGAAGTAGGTGACATGGGGACGCACCGCCAGCAGCTTGGCCTCGGCCTTGGCATAGTCATCCGGATTGGTGCTGTTGGGGTCGAGGCCCAGGTAGTTGAGCACCGAGGGGATCATCTCGTCGGCCGAATCGAGGAAGGCCACGCCACACTGGCTGAGCTTGGCCATGTTCTCCGGCTCGAAGAGCACCGCCCAGGAGTCGATGCTGTCGACGCCGAGCACCGCCTTGACCTTCTCGACGTTGTAGCCGATGCCGTTGGTGCCCCACAGGTAGGGCACGGCGTACTGGTTGCCGGGGTCGTTGGCTTCCAGCTGTTTGAGCAGCGCCGGGTCGAGGTTGTTCCAGTTCGGCAGCTTGGCCTTGTCCAGCTTCTGGAAGGCACCGGCCTTGATCTGCTTGCCGAGGAAATGGTTGGAAGGCACCACGATGTCGTAGCCGGAGCGGCCGGCGAGCAGCTTGCCTTCGAGGGTCTCGTTGGAGTCGAACACGTCGTACAGCGGCTTGATGGCGGTGGCCGCCTCGAACTGGGCCAGGGTGTCCTCGCCGATGTAGTCGCTCCAGTTGTAGATGTGTACCGTCCCCGCCGCCTGGGCCAGGGTATTCAGGCCCAGCGCCAGGGCACTGGTGATCAGGGTCTTGCCGCAGGAAATTCGCACACGCAGATCCTCTTTCTATCGGGCCGCCCGCAAAAGGGCCGGCACTTTAGCGGAAATATCCGTCCTGTTCAGCGTTTCGCGCAGGGCGCTATCCCGCGCGGGAAACGACTGCCGGGTCGCAGAGGGACATTCCGATCGGCTCGGCCAGACGGCCCGCCGCAAGGGTCGAACAACGCATACAAGCTTCCTTTTATTGTTAGGGTCTGCGGCGGGCATGCCCACCGCAGACGGGGTTGCTGCTGCCGTTAGCGGCCGGACTTGACCTTGGTCCAGCTGCGGGTGATGGCACGCTGCACCGAGGGGCTCAGCTCGGAGAAGGTGTAGAGCTTCTTCGAGGCTTCCTCGGTCGGGTAGATGCCCGGGTTGTTGCGGATTTCCTCGGCGACCAGCGGGGTGGCCTTGGCGTTGCCGTTGGGGTAGGCGACGTAGTCGGAGATCGGCGCGATCACTTCCGGGGTCAGGATGTAGTTGAGGAAGGTGTGCGCGGCGTCGACGTTCTTGGCATCGGCGGGGATGGCCATCATGTCGAAGAAGGAGGCGGCGCCTTCCTTGGGAATGGCGTAGGCCACCGGCACGCCGTTCTTCGCTTCCTCGGCGCGGGCCTGCGCCTGGAACACGTCGCCGGACCAGCCCAGGGCCACGCAGATCTCGCCGTTGGCCAGGTCGGAGATGTACTTGGAGCTGTGGAAGTAGGTGACGTACGGACGCACCTTCATCAGCAGCTCTTCGGCCTTGGCCACGTCGTCGGTGCTGGTCGGGTTGGGGTTCAGGCCCTGGTAGTGCAGTGCCGCGGCATAGACTTCGTCCGGGGCGTCGAGCATGGCCACGCCACAGGATTTCAGCTTCTCCATGTTCTCCGGCTTGAACAGCACGTCCCAGGAGTCGATGGTGTCGACGCCGAGGGCGGCCTTGACCTTCTCCGGGTTGTAGCCGATGCCGGTGGTGCCCCACAGGTAGGGGAAGGCGTACTGGTTGCCCGGGTCGGCGTTTTCCAGCGCCTTCATCAGGTCGGGGTTGAGATTCTGCCAGTTGGGCAGCTTGGACTTGTCCAGCTTCTGGAATACGCCGGCCTTGATCTGCTTGGCGAGGAACTGGTTGGACGGCACCACCACGTCGTAGCCCGAGCCGCCGGAGAGCAGCTTGGCTTCCAGCACTTCGTTGCTGTCGAAGACGTCGTAGACCACCTTGATGCCGGTTTCCTTCTGGAAGTTGTCCAGGGTGTCCTCGGCGATGTAGTCGGACCAGTTGTAGACGTGCAGCACCTTGTCCTCGGCCTGAGCGGTGCCAGCCACGGCGGCGGCCAGGGACAACGCTAGAAGGGTTTTGCCGAATGTTTTCATGCGTACAGCTCCTGTTGTTGTGTCGGTATTCCGGAAGGTGCGCAGGCCCTTCCGGTGAGGCTGGCCAACGCACTGGCGCAGTCTGGCAAGGTCATGGCATCGCTGACAACTTTCCGTGGCTGCCGGCCGTTCAGGCCGACAGGTCGCGTAGGGTCAGGTCCAGGCACTTGCGTGCTTTTTCCACCAGTTCGTCGATCTCCGCACGGCTGATCACCAGCGGCGGCGCAATGATCATGGTGTCGCCCACGGCGCGCATGATCAGACCATTAGTAAAGCAGTGTCCGCGGCAGACCATGCCCGCCGCCACCTCATCCGGGTAGCGCGTGCGCGTCGCCTTGTCCCGCACCAA
>NZ_AVOF01000049.1:0-11442 GCF_000465935.2 Pseudomonas sp. EGD-AK9 | reverse complement strand
CGAGCCGAGCGCGGCGGTGTCGCGGTACAGCGCCAGCGCCGACTCCAGCTCGCCGGCGCGTTCCAGCTGCTGGGCCAGGCGCAGCAGCAGGCGCTGGTGGCGCTCGCCGATATGCGGATTGTCGGTGGAGAAATCACCGAGTAGTTGCAGCACCTCGGTTACCGCCATGCCCGCGTCGAAGGCGTCGCGGCAGGCGCGCAGATGCAGGTAGTGGTCGACATCCTGGCGGCTGCGGAAGCCGCGCGAGCCTGGGGTGATCGGCACCTGCTCGTAGCGGAAGATGCCCAGGTCGGCCAGGACGAATTCCGACCAGTCCTGCGCCAGGTTGCCGAAGAACATCAGCCGCAGGCGGTCGCACAGCGGCCCGATGGCCAGGCTCAGCAGACGGTCTTCCAGGCGCGGGCACCAGTCGGCCAGGCTGCGCGGCTCGACATGCAGCTCGCGCAGGTGCTCCAGCAGTTCGCTCTTCTTCAGCGCGCCGCCCGGCAGGTCGGCGGCGAAATGCGCGGCCAGTTCGTCCTTGAGCAGCAGGGCGCCGAGCTCGTCGAAGGTCAGCGCGGCGTCGTCGATCAGCCAGCCCTGCGCCAGCAGCGGCGCGGCGGCGGTCGCGATGTCGCCGATCTCGGCGTAGCGCAGTTTGCTTGCGCGAAAGTGCACGCCCTTGCGCATCACCAGGCGCACCAGCAGGGCCTGGGCCGGCAGCGGCAGCTGGATGAAGCTGGCGATGAAGGCCTGCTCGGCCTCGTCCATCAGCTCGCGGTGATGGGCGTCGAGCCAGTCGAGGGCCTTGCGGAAGTTGGCCAGGTAATAGAGTTCGGGGGCGTCGAGGGCGGGCATGGCGCGCTGCTGGGTACTGGTTTTTTGTACAGATACCAGGGTGCGCCCTGTCGCGCAACGGCGGCGGGACGGATGGGCGGCTCCCGCCCATCACTACTATGTCCATGATCGATAAGAAATTTTCCGGGTATCGATGGCGTCGATGGTCGCTATCGAGACATGTCCCTTTTGCCAAATTGGGGCGTGCGTAACATGGGCCCCGTAGCCACTTTCCAGCCCCACCCAGGAGCCCGATCATGAAAAAGCAAATCCTCGCCAGCCTCGTTATTGCCAGCCTGTCCGCCGGTGCGTTCGCCCTGCCGCAGGTCTCCGTCGAGCAGTCCAACGCCCCGGCGGTTGCCGCTGACGGCGCCGACCGCGTAGGCACCAACCGCATCGCCGCCGATGGCGCCGACCGCGTAGGCATCAACCGCATCGCCGCCGACGGCGCCGACCGTGTAGGCGTCAACCGCATCGCCGCCGACGGTGCCGACCGCGTGGGTATCAACCGCATCGCCTGACCCGCCAACCCTTCTGGCGGGAGCAGTTCGATGCCGCACAGCAGCAGTTAATCAGGGCGCCCGCAATCGGCGCCCTGATGCTTTTCCGCTTTCTCCACGCAATCTCCACGTTCCCCCCATAAAGCCCCCACCTGCGCTGCCCAGACTCTGCCGTACCTTCACTCGCTACGGAGAGCCGCGCCATGAGCCGCACCCTGAGCTTCAAGCTGGGCGCCATCGCCCTGTTGATCCTGCTGTTGCTGATTCCCCTGCTGATGATCGACGGTCTGGTCGACGAACGTCAGAACCTGCGCCACCAGGTGCTGCAGGACATCGCCCGCAGCTCCAGCTACCGCCAGCAGATCACCGGGCCGATCCTGGTGCTGCCCTACGTCAAGACCACCCACGAATGGAAGACCCACGACAAGACCGGCGAGCGTTACCAGCAGGAGCGCCAGCAGCGTGGGCGCCTGTATTTTCTGCCGGAGCGCTTCGTGCTCGACGGCCAGGTGAGCACCGAGCTGCGCGCGCGCGGCATCTACCAGGCGCGCCTGTACCGCAGCGATAGCCAGGTCAGCGGCCAGTTCCGCCTGCCGCCGCGCCTGGGGCTGGGCGACGAGCTGGGTTTCTACCGTTTCGACAAGCCCTTCCTTTCCGTCGGCATCAGCGATATCCGTGGCATCGGCAACGATCTGCAGCTGCGCCTCAACGGCCAGACCCTGGGCTTCGCTCCGGGCAGCGGCGACCCCAGTTTCGGTGCCGGCGTGCATGCGCCGCTGCCGGCGCTCGACGCGCAGGGCGGGCAGCTGCTGGAGTTCGCCTTCGACCTCAAGCTGCAGGGCACCGAGCAGCTCGCCGTGGTGCCGGTGGGGCGCGACAGCCGGGTCAGCCTAAGCTCCGACTGGCCGCACCCGAGCTTCGTCGGCGAGTACCTGCCGAGCCAGCGCGAGGTGAACGCGCAGGGCTTCAGCGCGCAGTGGCAGACCAGCTTCTTCGCCACCAACCTGGAGGAGGCGCTGGCCGACTGCGTGGGCCGCGAGCAGTGTCACGCGCTGCTCGGCCGCAACTTCGGGGTCAGCTTCGTCGACCCGGTGGACCAGTACCTGAAGACCGACCGCGCGATCAAATACGCGCTGCTGTTCATCGCCCTGACCTTCGCCACCTTCTTCCTCTTCGAGGTGCTCAAACGCCTGGCGGTGCACCCGGTGCAGTACGCCCTGGTGGGCCTGGCGCTGGCGCTGTTCTACCTGCTGCTCTTGTCGCTGTCCGAGCACCTGGCGTTCGCCCTGGCCTATGGCCTGTCCGCCAGCGCCTGCGTCGGCCTGATCGGTTTCTACGTCAGCTTCGTGCTGCACAGCTGGCGGCGTGGCCTGGGCTTTGGCGCCTTGCTGGCGGCGCTGTACGCCATGCTCTACGGCCTGCTCAGCGCCGAGGACCATGCCCTGCTGATGGGCTCGCTGCTGGTGTTCGGTGTGCTCGCCAGCGTCATGGTGCTGACCCGCAAGCTGGACTGGTACGGCGTCGGCCGCACTGCTCCGCACGCCTGAATCCGATCGGCGCGGCGTGGGCCGCGCCCCTTCCCTGGAGCTGATCCCATGCGTCTGTTCATGCAGTTTTCCGCCTGCCTGGCCCTGGGCCTGGTGGTGGCGGTGATGATCCTCATCGGCCTGATGTTCGCCGGCTGGTTCGACCTGATCGACGGCCTGCTGCTGACCGGCAAACCGCTCGCCCATGTGAGCCTGATGCTGTTGCCCGAGGGCTTCTGGAATGCCCTGACCGGCATACAGGACGCGGCGAACAACGGCACGCTGCGCTCCTTCCTCTCGCTCTGTGCGGCGCTGGGCCAGGTCGGCCTGCTGCTGGCGCTGGGCTTTATGCGCCTGTGGTATCGGCCATGAGCGGGCATATAGGTCTGCGCGAGGAGGCGCGTGCCGGGCATCTGTTGGCGCGGCGTATCGCCGGGTTGTTTCGCGATGCGCGTCATGGGCAGTGGGCGGGCCGCCGCGTAGACTCGCGGTTCGTTGAACGGGAGTGCTTCAAGGATGAAAAAGAGACTGACCACCGCCCTCGGCGGTCTGCTGCTGGCGAGCCTGGCACAGGCCGATGATTGCCGGCAGCAGTTGCCCACCTGGATCGAGATAGCCCACCCGGGCCATACAGCCAGTCAGGTGCTCGAGGATGAGCGCGGGCGCTATCGGGTGGATGCCGAACAGAGCATCTGCAAGGTCTGGCCGGCGCGGCCTGAGCTGACCTTGATCGCAATGCCACTGGTGCGCGCAGAGCACGACAGTCATGGCGAGACGGATCTTGAAGTGCTGCTGCTCGATAGCGTCAAGCAACATGTCGTGGCACGGCTGGTGGAGCCCAATCGGCTGGACTGGGATGCGATCTACGTGACCAGGTTGGCCTTCGATACCGCGCCTTATCGCCTTCGTGGAGATGATCTGGCTTTTGGTCTGCGAATCTCGCGCGAGAACAGTTCGCGGGCGAATCCCTTCAGTGAAACGCAGCTGCATCTGTATGAGCCGGAGGTACAGCGTCTTCGACCGCTGCTGGGGGAGTTGCCGGTCGCGCTGTCCTGGGGCGAGTGGGATACCAACTGCACGGGAGAGTTCAGCGAAACCAAGGGGGTGGTCATCATCACCGAGCGTATCGGTAACCAGGGCTATCGCGACCTGCGGCTCAAGGACACACGCGTCGAACGACGCATGGCCCTGGTCGATGGCGAATGCCAGACCGTCGAAGAGAGTACGCATCGCTACCAGTTGCCTATCGAATACGGCGAGGAGCGCTATCTGCTGCCGATCGAACTGGTTTCCGACCCGCTCTGAAGACACATAGCCCGTATGCAGTCCGGGAATGGCGTGACAGGCCATCCCCGGGTTGCATCCGGGCTACAACGCCCTAAGCCAGGTGAACCGCGTTCACCTGGCGCTCGGCTTTACAGGCTGAACGAAATCCCCGCCTGCAGCGTGCGCGGCTCGCCGGGGTAGGCCCAGGCGTTCCAGGCGCGTTCTTCGTAGTGCTTGTCGAACAGGTTGTTCAGGTTGAGGTTCAGGCGCAGGTTCTCGGTCAGGGGGTAGTAGGCGAGCAGGTCGACCAGGCCGTAGCCGTCCATGTCGAAGCTGCTGTTGCTGGTCAGGCCCCGGCGTTCGCCGACGTATTTCAGGCCAACGCCCAGGCCCAGGCCGGCCAGAGCTCCGCTGTCGAACTCGTAGGTGTCGAGCAGGTTGAAGCTGTGCCGCGGTACGTTGGCCAGGCGCGTACCGACCGGCATGGTGGCGCTGGTGCTTTCGCTGACTTCGGCGTCGACATAGGCATAGCCGCCGATCACCCGCCACTGCGGGGTGATATTGCCGGCCACGTTGATATCGAAGCCGCGGCTGCGCACCTCGCCGGCGGAGATGCTGCGGGTGCTGTCCAGCGGGTCACTGGTCAGCACGTTCTCCTTGACGATATGGAACAGCGCGGCGGTCAGGCTGAGGTCGCGGTCGGCCAGGTCGTACTTGATGCCGACTTCGTGGGCGATGCCTTGTTCCGGGTCGAAGGCATTGCCGAAGCGGTCGGCGCCGCGGTTGGGCTTGAACGAGCGCGAGGTGTTGGCGAACAGCGCCAGCTCGTCGCTGAGGTCGTAGATCAGGCCGAAGCGCGGCGACACGGCGTTGTGCGCCTGGTCCCAGTCGCCGCCAGCGTTGAGCTTGTCCACGTAGCGCTGCTCGAAACGCTCGAGGCGCGCGCCCAGCTGCGCCTTGAGGCGTTCGGTCAGGGCGATCTGGTCCTGGACGAAGAAGGCGTAGGACTCCAGGTTCTCGTTGTCGTGGGTGGTGGTGCGGGTCAGCGCCGGCAGCGGCTGGCCGTGTACCGGGTGGTAGAGGTCGATGGGGAAGGCGTTGTCGTTCGGCGAGCGGCGGATCAGCGAGTTGTAGTTGAACTTGTCGTACTCCAGGCCCAGCAGCAGGGTGTGGGCGAAGCCGCCTGCATCGAAGTGGCCTTCGGCGTTGGCCTGGGCATTGACGTCGTTCCAGTTCAGCCAACGCTCGTTGTAGTTGCGTCCGACCGTGCTGGCGCCCGGCGCCAGACCGGCGCTGTAGCTGTTGCTGTTGTTCTCCACGGCGCCGCCATGGATCTCGCCATCGAGGTACTGCACGCCGCCGCGCAGCGTCCAGTTGTCGTCGAACAGGTGCTCGATGCGCAGCTGGGTGGTGGCGTTGTCGTTGGTCAGCTTGCCGGCGGCTTCTTCGCCGAGGAAGCGCTCACGCGGCAGCTTGTCCTGCTGGTTGGCGTAGCGGGTCACGCCGCGGTCGAGCGGGTGGCGGTTGTGCAGGTAGTCGCCTTCGAGGGTGATGGCGGTATCCTCATTGAGCTGCCAGCGCAGCACCGGGGCGAGGTTGTAGCG
Source organism: Pseudomonas sp. EGD-AK9 (assembly GCF_000465935.2). Lineage (NCBI taxonomy): Bacteria > Pseudomonadati > Pseudomonadota > Gammaproteobacteria > Pseudomonadales > Pseudomonadaceae > Pseudomonas > Pseudomonas sp. EGD-AK9. The sequence continues at coordinate 5,730 of NZ_AVOF01000049.1, read as the reverse complement.
CTCGCTCTCGACCTCGTCGCGGAAGCTGTCGCCGCCCTCGGCCACCAGGTTCAGGCGATAGGTGAAGTCGGCTCGTTCATCCAGCGCGCCGGTGCTGTCGAGGGTGCCGCGGCGCCGGCCTTCGCTGTTGATCTGGCTGCCCAGGACGGTGCGGCGCTCGGCCTGCGGCTGCTTGCTGACGATATTGAAGGTGCCGCCGGGATCGCTGCGGCCATAGAGCATGGCTGCCGGGCCGCGCAGCACTTCGATGCGCTCGAGGGTGCTGGCGTCGGGCATGTTCGGGTAGCCGCGGTTGACGGCGAAACCGTTGCGGTAGAACTCCTGGCTGTTGAAGCCGCGAATCAGAAACTCGGTCAGGCCCTGGCCACCAAAGTTGTTGCCGCGCTCCACGCCGCCGGCGTAGTCCAGCGCGTCTTCCAGGCGCACTGCGCCGATGTCCTGCACCACCTGCGCCGGCACCACGCTGATCGACTGCGGGATCTCGTGCAGCGGCGTATCGGTGCGCGTCGCGCTGGCCGAGCGGGTGGCGCGGTAGCCGTCGACCGGTCCATCGGCCCGCTCGGCGGACGCGGTGATCTGCATTTCCTCGAGGGCCAATGGCGATTGCTGGGCGGCGTGGCTGAGCTGACAGGCGAGAGCGGAGAGGGTGAACAGGGCAACAGCTAGACGCCGCATTTCTGAATCCTTGGGGCCGGGGAGGAGAGGGCCGGGGATTCTATGGTTTTAGAGAATCATTATCAAATGCGTTTTTATCGCAGTGACTGGCCCGCAGCGCGCCAGTTCTCTCTCACGGTTTCCGCTTTTGCGAGGCGTCTCCGAGGCGGCGCGCTGCGGCTAATACCAATGTCTATCTGTCGGTTTGCCGGGGCCTGCTGCTAGTTTGAAGCTGCATCAGAATAACAATAACCGGAGGCGTCTATGACTTCTGAAAAAGCAAATGCCGCGGCCTACTGGAAGGCCAATGTGCGGCTCATCACCTGGAGCCTGGTTGTCTGGGCGCTGGTTTCCTACGGCTTCGCCATGATTCTCCGACCCATGCTCGCGGGCATCATGATCGGCGGCGCTGACCTCGGATTCTGGTTCGCTCAGCAGGGCTCCATTCTCGTATTTATCGGCCTCATTTTTCACTACGCGTGGAGACTGAACAGACTCGATAAAGAATTCGGCGTCGAGGAGTAAGAGGTCATGAGCCAATTCGTCATCAACATGCTGTTCGTGGGTGCGTCCTTCGCGCTCTACATCGGTATCGCCATCTGGGCCCGCGCGGGCTCGACCAAGGAGTTTTACGTCGCCGGTGGCGGCGTGCACCCGGTCACCAACGGCATGGCCACCGCCGCCGACTGGATGTCGGCCGCGTCCTTCATCTCCATGGCCGGTCTGATCGCCGCCGGCGGTTACGCCAACTCCACCTTCCTCATGGGCTGGACCGGCGGCTACGTGCTGCTGGCCATGCTGCTGGCGCCCTACCTGCGCAAGTTCGGCAAGTTCACCGTGCCGGATTTCATCGGTGATCGCTTCTATAGCCGCGGCGCACGCCTGACGGCGGTGATCTGCCTGGTGATCATCTCGGTCACCTACGTGATCGGGCAGATGGCCGGTGCCGGTGTGGCCTTCTCGCGCTTCCTCGAAGTGAGCAACTCGACCGGCATCTGGATCGCCGCGGCCGTGGTGTTCGCCTATGCCGTATTCGGCGGCATGAAGGGCATCACCTACACCCAGGTGGCGCAGTACGTGGTGCTGATCATCGCCTACACCATCCCGGCGATCTTCATCTCCCTGCAGCTGACCGGCAACCCGATCCCGCCGCTGGGCCTGTTCGGCGACCACGTCGACTCCGGCGTGCCGCTGCTGCAGAAGCTCGACGAAGTGGTGCGTGAACTGGGCTTCGCCGCCTACACCGCCGATGTCGACAACAAGCTGAACATGGTGCTGTTCACCATGTCGCTGATGATCGGTACCGCCGGCCTGCCGCACGTGATCATCCGTTTCTTCACCGTGCCGAAGGTGGCCGACGCCCGTTGGTCCGCCGGCTGGACCCTGATCTTCATCGCCCTGCTGTACCTCACCGCGCCGGCCGTGGCCTCGATGGCGCGCCTGAACCTGGCGACCACCATTTATCCGGAAGGTGCTACTGCCCCGGCCCTGGCCTACGAAGAGCGTCCGGAATGGGTCAAGACCTGGGAGCAGACCGGTCTGATCGCCTGGCAGGACAAGAACGGCGACGGCCGCATCCAGATGTACAACGATGCCGCCCCGGCCTTCACCGCGACCGCTCAGGAGCGTGGCTGGAACGGCAACGAGCTGACCGTCAACAACGACATCCTGGTACTGGCCAACCCGGAGATCGCCAACCTGCCCGGCTGGGTGGTGGGGCTGATCGCGGCGGGCGCCATCGCCGCGGCACTGTCGACGGCGGCGGGGCTGTTGCTGGCGATTTCTTCGGCGATCAGTCACGACCTGATCAAGACCTTGATCAATCCGAAGATCAGCGAGAAGAACGAGATGCATGCGGCGCGGATCTCCATGGCTGCCGCGATTCTGCTGGCGACCTACCTGGGCCTGAATCCGCCAGGCTTCGCCGCGCAGGTGGTGGCGCTGGCCTTCGGTATCGCCGCGGCCACGCTGTTCCCGGTGCTGATGATGGGCATCTTCTCCAAGCGGGTGAACGACAAGGGCGCGATCTGCGGCATGGTCGCCGGTCTGGTGGTGACCCTGCTGTACATCTTCACCTACCTGGGCTGGTTCTTCATTCCGGAGACCAACATGCTGCCCAATACCCCGGACCAGTGGTTCATGGGTATCTCCCCGGCGTCCTTCGGTACCATCGGTGCGCTGATCAACTTCGGCGTGGCCTATGCCGTGGCGATGCTGACCACGGCTCCGCCGCAGGAAATCCAGGACCTGGTGGAAAGCGTGCGTACTCCGAAAGGTGCTGGTGGCGCGCTGAGCCACTGAGCATAATCCAGGCCTGAGGCCATCGGTCGATGGTTCAGGGTCTAACGGACGGGCCTCCAGTGGAGGCCCGTCTTATTTCAGGAACAGTCGAATGTTATGGACTTTGCTTGCCATCGTGGTGGCGGGGCTCGGCGCTGCCGGTATCGCCCTGCTGCTGCGAAAGCTGACGCGCAACAAACTGCCGAAGTGGATAGTGCCGCTGTTCGGCGGCCTGGGGATGCTGGGCTACCAGATCTTCTACGAGTATTCCTGGTTCGAGCATCAGCAGCAGCGCCAACCGCAGGAGTCGGTGGTGGTGGCCAGCGAGGCCGGTCACGTGTTCTGGCGCCCCTGGAGCTACTTCGTGCCGATGATCACGGCCTTTACCGTGCTCGATAGCACGAGCGTGGTGAAGCGCGAGCTCGACGGCCGGGTGGTCGCCGAATTCATGCTCTACCGCTTCGAGAAGCAGCACATCGATCACGTCGCGCACCAGGCGCACCTGCTCAACTGCGACAGCGCCGAACTGCTGCCGCTGAACGCGCAGCAGCAGCCGCAGCTCGATCAGCTCAAGCGCATCGCCAAGGACGATCCGCTCTACCTGCAGGTGTGTCGCTAGCGCCGCTTTGCGGTGAACGCGCACGGCGCACCATCCTGACCCATCGTCTCGCCCGGGCGCTTTTGCGCGCCCGATAGACCCAGATCAATATCCACGCCTGTCACCTGCATAGAATCGCCAGCCCCTGATTTTTCGAGCTTGCGGTCATGCCCCGTTTTCCCGAACTGCTGTCCCCGGCCGGCAGCCTGAAGAACATGCGCTACGCCTTCGCCTACGGCGCCGACGCGGTCTATGCCGGGCAGCCGCGCTACAGCCTGCGCGTGCGCAACAACGAGTTCGACCACGCCAACCTGGCCCTGGGCATTGCCGAAGCCCATGCCCAGGGCAAGCGCTTCTACGTGGTGGTCAATATCGCCCCGCACAACGCCAAGCTCAGGACCTTCCTCAAGGACCTGGAACCGGTGATCGCGATGGGCCCGGATGCGCTGATCATGTCCGACCCCGGGCTGATCATGCTGGTGCGCGAGCACTTCCCGCAGATGCCGATTCATCTGTCGGTGCAGGCCAATGCGGTGAACTGGGCCAGCGTGCGGTTCTGGCAGCAGCAGGGGCTGAGCCGGGTGATCCTGTCGCGTGAGCTGGCGCTGGAAGAGATCGAGGAAATCCGCAGCCAGGTGCCCGGCATGCAGCTGGAGGTGTTCGTCCACGGCGCGCTGTGCATGGCCTATTCCGGGCGCTGCCTGCTGTCGGGCTACATCAACCGCCGCGACCCCAACCAGGGCAGCTGCACCAATGCCTGTCGCTGGCAGTACCAGGCCACGCCTGCCGCCGAGAACGAGACGGGCGACATGGTGCGCCTGGTCGAGCCGACCCTGGGCGTCGGTACGCCCACGGCCCAGGCCTTTCTGCTCGAGGAGGCCGGCCGCCCGGGCGAGGAAATGACCGCCTTCGAGGACGAGCACGGCACCTACATCATGAACTCCAAGGACCTGCGCGCGGTGCAGCACGTCGAGCGCCTGCTGCGCATGGGCGTGCATTCGCTGAAGATCGAGGGGCGCACCAAGAGTCATTTCTACGTGGCGCGCACCACCCAGGCCTACCGTCAGGCCATCGATGACGCCCTGGCCGGACGGCCCTTCGACAGGGGCCTGATGCAGCGCCTGGAGTCACTGGCCAACCGTGGCTACACCGAGGGTTTCCTGCGCCGTCACGTGCACGACGAGTACCAGAACTATGAGCGCGGCAGCTCGCGCGCCGAGCGCCAGCAGTTCGTCGGTGAGCTGACCGGCGAACGTCGCGGCGCGCTGGCCGAGGTGCGGGTGAAGAACCGCTTCGCCCTCGGCGACTGGCTGGAGCTGATGACCCCGCAGGGCAATCGGCGTTTTTCCCTGGCGCAGCTGGAGAACCGCCAGGGCCAGGCGGTGGACGTGGCCCCGGGCGACGGTCATGTGCTCTATCTACCGCTGCCGGAGAATCTGCCGCTGGAATACGGCCTGCTGCTGCGCGACCTGTAGGGCTGCGTAGGGTGGATGACGCTTTACCCATCCACCAGGATTGTCGGCGGCTGCCCCGTGGTGGATAGAAAGAGCGTTATCCACCCTACGCCCGGATCGTCGGCGCAGGCTACAGCGAATAGGCGCGCTGGCGGCGCCGGCTGTTGAGCGCCTGGAGCAGCGCCGGCAGGCTGTCGAGGCCCTGCTGGCGGGCCTTGCTCAGCAGGATCAGGGCCAGCTCGGCGGTGACCAGGGCGTCGGCGCTGGCGTGGTGGCGCTGCTGCACCTGCAGGCCGAAATGCCGGGTCCAGTCGTCCAGCCCGGCGTGCGCCAGCTTGGCCTTGGGGCACAGCAGCGGGGCCAGTTCGGCGACGTCGAAGAAGGCGTGCTGCAGGCGCTGGCCCAGGCTTTCCTTGAGCGCGCGGGCGAGCATGCGCTGGTCGAACTCGGCGTGGTAGGCGAGCAGCGGGCTGTCGCCGACGAACTCCATGAAGGCCAGCAGGGCCTCGGCCGGCTCCTCGCCGCGGGCGATCTCGCTGGGGGCGATGCCGTGGATCAGGGTGCTGGCGCTGGCCTGGTGGCCGTCGCGCTGCAGGGTGCACTCGAACTGCTGGCTGAGGTCGATGGCGCCGTGCTCGATCACCACCGCGCCGATCGACAGCACCTGGTCGCGGCGCATGTTCAGGCCGCTGGTCTCCAGGTCGAGGACGACGAAACGTTGCGCGTGCAGCGGCCGCTCGTCGA
>NZ_AVOF01000048.1:0-11550 GCF_000465935.2 Pseudomonas sp. EGD-AK9 | reverse complement strand
GCCGACGCGGCAGTCGTCGCCCAGGCCGCGCGCACGGCCGGCGAGTTGCGCCGGCGCGATCTGCTGCCGGCGATCCGTGCCCATCGCCTGCAGGCCGACGAAAACGCGCGCTTCTGGGCCAACTGGGCCACGGTGCAGATGGGCGACGAGGAGGCGCTGCTGCCGCTGCGCCAGTTCGCCGAACAACCGGGTCCGCTGCAGCAGCGCGCCTTGCCGGTGCTACTGGCCTGGCAGCCCAGAGAAACCAGCGTCGCCTGGATTCGTCAGTTGATGCCGCAAGCGCAGCAGCGCCGCATGGTCATCCAGGCGGTCGGCCTGCTGGGCGATCCGCTAAGCCTTCCCTGGCTGACCCAGCAGATGCAGGAGGTGCCGCAGGCCCGGGTCGCCGGCGAGGCCTTCAGCCTCATCACTGGAGCAGACCTGGCGTTGCTCGATCTGGAGCTGCGCGACACCCCCGAGCACGACGCCGGCCCCAACGACGATCCGGCGGATGCCAACGTGGCCATGGACGAGGACGAGAACCTGCCCTGGCCCGATCCGGCGTTGGTCGAGGCCTGGTGGCAAGGGGAGAAAGGCACGTACCAGAATGGCCAGGGCTATTTCCTCGGCCAACCGGTAAGCGAGCAGGGCTATCGCCTGGCCCTATCCACGGCACAGCAGCGCCAACGCAGGGTCGCGGCCTATGGCCTGGCGCGTTTTCGCCCGACCGAGGCGTTGTTCCCGGTCGCCGCGCCCGCCTGGCGGCAGCGGGCCTTGCTCAAGACATGAACGTGAAACAACCGCTCCTGGCGGTGCACCCTAGGCGGCCGGATAACGGCTGACTTCGATCAGATTGCCGTCCGGGTCGCGGAAGTACACCGACTCGATGGGCCCGACGGCGCCGGTGCGCGCCACCGGCCCCTCCTCCACCTCGACGCCCTGCGCTGCCAGATGACTGAGGATGCGCTCCAGCGGCCAGGTGCTGATCAGGCACAGGTCGATGGCACCCGGCGTCGGCCTGGCGGCCTTGGGCTCGAACTCGCGGCCGGCCCGGTGCAGGTTGAATTTCTGTTGGCCGAAGACCAGCGCATTGCGCCCGGCGCCGAAGCGCTCGTGGCGCATGCCCAGCACGCGTTCGTAAAAGGCGACGGTGGCGTCGATATCGGCCACGGTCAGCACCAGGTGATCCAGTCGCTCGATCATGTTTAATGCCTGTCCAGCAGATGAAAACGCGGCAGCCCCAGGTGCCAGTGGATCGCCGCCAGGCGCGCGCCCAGCACCACCAGCATGGCGGCGCTGGTATCCAGCCAGTGCGGCGTGTCCAGCGCGCGCAGGCCGATAAAGGTCAGCGCGCCGGCGATGCAGGCGGTGGCGTAGATTTCCTTCTGGAAGATCAGCGGGATCTCGTTGCACAGCACGTCGCGGATCACCCCGCCGACCACGCCGGTCATCACCCCCATGATCACCGCGGTGCTGATCGGCGTGCCGTGCTGCAGCGCCAGTTCGGTGCCGTACACGGTGAACACCGCTAGGCCGAAGGCGTCGGCGATCAGCAGGCCCTTCTCATGGATCGGTCGGGTCATGCGTACCCAGACCACCGTGCCCAGCGCCGCCAGCGACGCCACCAGGATATAGGTGTCGTCGCGTATCCAGCTGACCGGGTGATTGTCCAGAATCAGGTCGCGCAGGGTGCCGCCGCCCAGGGCGGTGACGATGGCCATGACCAGCACGCCGAACAGGTCCATGGATTTGCGCCCGGCCATCAGCGCGCCGGTGATGGCGAACACCGCCACGCCGAACAGGTCGGCGAAGTAGAACAGCTCCTGCATAATCGCCTCAGCGACTGACTGGCGTACGCAAAGTGACGAACTCCTCGGCGGCGCTCGGGTGCACGCCGATGGTCTCGTCGAATATCTGCTTGGTGGCGCCGGCCTTGAGCGCGATGGCCAGGCCCTGGACGATCTCGCCCGCCTCCGGGCCGACCATGTGGCAGCCCAGTACGCGGTCGTTGTCGGCATCGACCACCAGCTTCATCAGGGTGCGCTCCTGGCATTCGGTGAGGGTCAGCTTCATCGGCCGGAAGCGGCTCTCGAAGATCTGCACGCGGTGCCCCGCTTCGACCGCCTGTTCCTCGCTCAGGCCGACGGTGCCGATATTCGGCAGGCTGAACACCGCGGTGGGGATCATCCGGTAGTCCAGCGGGCGGTACTGCTCCGGCTTGAACAGGCGGCGCGCCACGGCCATGCCTTCGGCCAGCGCCACCGGGGTCAGCTGCACGCGGCCGATCACGTCGCCGATGGCGAGGATCGACGGCGTGCTGGTCTGGAACTGCTCGTCCACTTCGATATGGCCGCGCTCGTCCAGCTTCACCTCGACGTTTTCCAGGCCCAGGTTGTCCAGCATCGGCCGGCGGCCGGTGGCGTAGAACACGCAGTCGGCCTGCAGCACGCGGCCGTCCTTGAGGGTGGCGTTGAGGCTGCCGTCGGTTTGCCGTTCGATGCGCTCGATGTCGGCGTTGAACTGCAGGTCGATACCTTTCTTGCTCAGCTCCTCCTTCAGGTGCCGACGCACCGCGCCGTCGAAGCCGCGCAGGAACAGATCGCCGCGGTACAGCTGGGTGACCTGGGCGCCCAGGCCATGGAAGATCGAGGCAAATTCCACGGCGATATAGCCGCCGCCCACCACCAGCACGCGCTTGGGCAGGGTTTCCAGGAAGAACGCCTCGTTGGAGCTGATGGCATGCTCGCGCCCGGGAATGTCGGGGATCTGCGGCCAGCCGCCGGTGGCGATGAGGATGCGTTCGGCGCTGTGGCGCTGACCGTTCACCTCGACGCTATGGGCGTCGAGAATCCGCGCGTGACCTTCGAACAGGCTCACCCCGCTACTCTCCAGCAGGTTGCGGTAGATGCCGTTGAGGCGCTGGATCTCGCGGTTCTTGTTGGCGATCAGGGTCGCCCAGTCGAAGTTCGCCTCGCCCAGCGACCAGCCGAAACCGCCGGCCTGCTCGAAATCTTCGGAAAAATGCGCGCCGTAGACCAGCAGCTTTTTCGGCACGCAGCCGACGTTGACGCAGGTGCCGCCCAGGTAGCGGCTCTCGGCCACGGCCACGCGGGCCCCAAAACCGGCGGCGAAGCGCGCCGCGCGGACGCCGCCGGAACCGGCGCCGATAACGAACAGGTCGAAGTCGTAACTCATCTGCGGCCTCCTTGGACAGGACGCCAGCATACCGGAAAGGCAAAGACTAAGCTGACTGCCAAGGAGGAAAGCCGCCATGCGTCCGACCCTGACCCACCTGGCGCTGCACGTGCCCGACCTGGACGCCTGCATCGCCTTCTACCAACGCTACTGCGCCATGCAGGTGATCCACCAGCGCCCCGGCAAGGGCACGCGCATCGTCTGGATGGCCGAGCCGGGCAAGGAGCATCAGTTCATCTTCGTCATCATGCCCGGCGGCCAGGATCGCCGGCTGGCCAGCGACGACTACAGCCATTTCGGCTTCGCCCTGGCCAGCCGCGAGGAGGTCGACCGCGTCGCGGCCATGGCCGCGGAAGACGGCTGCCTGATCTGGCCGCCACGCGACGAGCCCTACCCGGTCGGCTACTACTGCGGCCTGCGCGACCCGGCCGGCAACTACGTGGAGTTCAGCTACGGCCAGCCGCTGGGGCCGGGGTCGGAGCGGATGCCCATCCCCTGAAACGCAAGACGCCACCCGAAGGTGGCGTCCTGTGTTGCGCAGGCCTGGTGCGCACGGCGCACCCTACGGGGGCCCCGGTTGCCGAAGCTCAGTAGGCCTTGCCGGTCTTGTACAGGTTCTCGAAGCAGAAGTTGGTCGCCTCGATATAGCCTTCGGCGCTGCCGCAGTCGAAGCGCTGGCCCTTGAACTTGTACGCCATCACGCAGCCCTGCTGGGCCTGGCGCATCAGCGCGTCGGTGATCTGGATCTCGCCGCCTTTGCCCGGCGGGGTGTCGCGGATCAGATCGAAGATGTCCGGGGTGAGGATGTAGCGGCCGATGATCGCCAGGTTCGACGGCGCGTCCTCGGGCTTGGGCTTCTCCACCATGTTGCTGACCCGGTAGATGTCGTCGCGGATCATCTCGCCGGCGATCACCCCATACTTGTGGGTCTCGTCCCGCGGCACCTCCTGGATGGCGACGATGGAACAGCGGAACTGCTTGTACAGCTTGACCATCTGGGTCAGCACGCTGTCGCCTTCCAGGTTCAGGCACAGGTCGTCGGCCAACACCACGGCGAAGGGTTCGTCACCGATCAGCGGCTGGCCGCAGAGGATGGCGTGCCCCAGGCCCTTCATCTCCACCTGGCGGGTGTAGGCGAAGCTGCACTCGTCGATCAGGCGGCGGATGCCGACCAGGTATTTTTCCTTGTCGGTGTCGCGAATCTGGTGCTCCAGCTCGTAGCTAACGTCGAAATGGTCCTCCAGCGCGCGCTTGCCGCGGCCGGTGACCATGGCGATCTCGGTGAGGCCAGCGGACAGCGCCTCTTCGACGCCGTACTGGATCAGCGGCTTGTTCACCACCGGCAACATTTCCTTGGGCATGGCCTTGGTCGCGGGCAAGAAGCGGGTGCCGTAACCGGCGGCGGGGAACAGGCATTTCTTGATCATGGGACTCCCGGATGGCGTGTGGAATGCGCCGCCAGTCTATCAAGCTGCGCTGGCCTTACAACCGCCCAGCGCCGGCCGGCCTATGCCGCGATAGAGGAAACCCAGCTCGGCGAGCTGCGCCGCATCGTAGATATTGCGCCCGTCGAACAGCACCGGCATGCGCATCGCGGCGCGGATGCGCAGAAAGTCCGGCTGGCGGAACTGCTTCCACTCGGTCACCAGCACCAGGGCGTCGGCGCCCTCGCTGACCACATAGGGCGAATCGCTGAGCAGCAACTGGCCCTTGGCCAAGTACTCGGCGTAGCGCGACGCCAGCGCCGGGGTCGCCACCGGATCGCAGGCCTGTACCCGCGCGCCCGCCGTCAGCAGCGCGTCGAGCAGCACCAGGCTGGGCGCCTCGCGCAGATCGTCGGTGCCGGGTTTGAACGCCAGCCCCCACAGCGCCACCACCCTGCCCTGCAGATGGCCGTTGAAGTGCTCGCGCAGGGCCTGGAACAGCAGGGTCTTCTGCAGCGCATTGCGCGCCTCCACCGCCCGCAGGATGCCCGGCTCGAAACCCTCCAGCTCGGCGGTGCGGATCAGCGCGCGCACGTCCTTGGGAAAGCAGGAGCCGCCGTAGCCGCAACCGGCGTAGATGAAGTGGGTGCCGATGCGCTTGTCGCTGCCGATGCCGCGGCGCACCTCCTCGATGTCCACCCCCAGGCGCGCGCAGATGCCGGCCATCTCGTTGATGAAGGAAATCTTGGTGGCGAGGAAGGCATTGGCCGCGTACTTGCTGAACTCCGCGGCGCGCACGCCCATGCACAGCAGGCGGTCGTGGTTGCGCAGAAACGGCGCGTAGAGCCGGCGCAGCAGCTCCCGGCCGCGCTCGTCGTCGCAGCCGACTATGACCCGGTCGGGGCGCATGAAGTCCTCGACCGCCGAACCTTCCTTGAGAAACTCCGGGTTGCTCGCCAGCATGACCCGGGCACGCAGGCCACGCCGCGCCAGGGCGGCGTTGATGCGCTGGGCGACGCGCTCGGCGGTGCCCACCGGCACGGTGGACTTGTCCACCACCAGGCAGCCGTGCTCGAGTTGTTCGCCCAGCTCATCCGCCACCGCCAGCACATGGGACAGATCGGCCGAACCGTCCTCGCCGCTGGGCGTGCCCACAGCGATGAAGACCACCTCGGCGCGGCGAATGCCGGCCTTGAGCTGTGCGGTGAAACTGAGTTGGCCGCTGGCCAGTTGCGCCTTGAGCATCGCCTCGAGGCCGGGCTCGTAGATCGGCACCTCGCCGCGGGCGAGCCGCGCCACCCGCAGGGGATCGCGCTCGACGCAGATCACCCGGTTGCCCATCTCGGCAAAGCAGGTCGCCGTCACCAGCCCAACGTAGCCAGCCCCAATTACGCATATCTGCATCGCTGCATCCTCTCGACGGGTTGCAGCGATTGCAGCGGATGGCGGTGGCAGCGGTATGACCGTCAGGTGACCGGGCCATGACAGTCGGCGCAAGGTCGTCCCTCAGTCGTCATCCCACTCCTTGCATTTCACCTCTTTCTTGTACTCGTCGCGCTTGGCGTCGATCTTCACCCGGCAGGCACCGTCGCGGAACTCCTCCTTCCATTCGCCGCGCGGCCAGCTTCGCCCGTGGCCGTCCGGGCATTTGATTTCCAGCAGGTAATCGCCCCGGTCGAACTCCTCTTTGACGCGGCACGGCCCGTCCCGGTAGCGGTTTTCCCATTTGTCATGACCATCGTGACGGTGTTCGGCACTGGCCTGGCTGGCCAATAGCGCCGCCCAGCAGAACGGCAGAACACCGCGCGAAATGAACCGACAGAGCATCATGCAACCTCGCCAATCAACCTCCTCCGCGACGGCGGAGGCACCGGATACCTCTCAGACAGCGGCGCCAGGCTATTTGCTCGCGGCTTGTTCGTTGCTTTTACGCCGGCTCGCTGCCCCCCGCCGCTCTCCTGGGAATTCGTACGTTTGCGAAACTGCCCCGGGACGATGTCGAACATCTCGCGCAAGCGCCGCTGAAAATGCGAGGAGGTCACCAAGCCGCCGGCAATGGCGACTTCGCGCAGGGATTTGAGGGTGGATGGCCGAGTGGCGGTCGGCGGCGTTAGAGGGCTGCCCTGCTTTTCGCCAACTGCAACAACGCCGCCCAACGACTGCCAGCGGGCAGCGCGTCGGGCGGCGTGGGTAGCCCGTGGTTCAGCTGCGGCAGTCCTGGATCAGGCCTTTGACCAGGCCGACCATCATCAGCAGCATCAAGGCCATGAACGGCAAGCCCATCGCCACTGCGCCGGCCTGAATGCCCTTGAGCGCGGTGTCGCCGCCGACCACGAACAGGGTGACGGTGACCAGGGCAATCATCACCAGCCAGAGCACCCGCTGCAGCGGCAGGGTATCGGGATCTCCGCCGGCGGCGAGGTTATCGACCACCAGGGCGCCGGAGTCGACCGAGGTGACCATGAAGATAACCAGCAAGGCCACGACCAGCAGCGAGGCAAGACCGCCCAGCGGCAGCACTTCGAGGAACTGGAAGATGGCCATGTTGACGTCGGTCAGGCCCGCCGCCAGCGCCCCGCTGCCGTCGACGACCTGGGCGATGGCGCCGCCGCCGAAGGCGGCGAACCAGAGCACGGCGACCAGGGTCGGTGCCAGCATCACCATGCCCACCATCTGCCGCAGGGTGCGGCCTTTGGACACGCGCGCGACGAAGATGCCAACCAGCGGGCCCCAGGTGCACCACCAGGCCCAGTAGAACACCGTCCAGCCCTGGAACCAGTCCTGATCCGGGCGTTCGACCCAGTTGCTCAGCGGCAGGAAGAAGCGGCCGTAATCCAGCGCGGCCGTCAGGGCGCCGAAGAAGAACTCCAGCACGCCGATACCGACCACCACCAGCAGGAACAGCCCCAGGGCCAGTAGCATGTTGATATTGCTCAGCAGCTTGACCCCGGCATCCAGCCCGCGCCACAGGGAAATCGCGGCGATGCCGGTCACGGTAGCGATAAACAGCAGCTGGAAGGTGAAGTTGTTGGGCACGCCCAGCACATGGGAAATGCCGGCGGTGGCCTGCATGGCGCCGAGGCCCAGCGAAGTGGCCAGGCCGAAGACGGTCAGCACCACGGTGAACACATCGACCAACTGCCCCGGCAGCCCCTTGTGCGCCTTGCCGATCAAGGGCTGCAGGCCGGAGCTCAGCGACAGCGGCAGGCCCTTGTTGTAGGAGAAGTAGCCGACCACCAGGGCGCTGGTCAGATAGATGGCCCAAGGGTGGAACCCCCAGTGAAACAGGGTGGCGCCCATCGCCGCGTGCTGCGCCTCCGGCGTGTTGGCCGTGACATCCAGCGGCGTCTTCCACCAGGCGGTGTACTGCGCCACGGGTTCGGCCACGCCCCAGTACAGCAGGCCGACACCCATGCCGGCAGCGAACATCATGGAGAACCAGGACAGCGTGCTGAACTCCGGCTTGGCCTCGCGCCCGCCCAGGCGCACCTTGCCCAGGGGCGAGAGCGCCAGGCCCGCGCAAAACAGCACGGCCAGGTTGCCCATGATGATGATGAACCAGTCGCAGTTCTTGAGAATCCAGCCCTTGACGCTCTCCAGTGTCTGGCCGAAGAGCACCGGGTTACTCAGCGCCAGCAGAACCAGCAGCAGGACTATTGAGAACGAGACTGGAAAGATAACCCGATGGAAGTTCAGGCCCAGCACTCGAATATTGAACTCTCGACTGACCAGGCCTTGCGCAGCTATAGGCTTCATGCACGCACCTCGATATTGTTCTTGTAATAAGTTGTTCTACCGAACCCAACCCAGGCACCGAGGTTCCTGGTTCTGGACGTTCTGCAGATGCTCAATGGTCAGTCAGGGGTATGTCCTCGACAAACCATTTAAACTCCGCGACTTATGAGTTTTGGTCATTAATCCGGGCGTGCGCGGCGCCTGCCCTTAACGCCGGGAGAGTCCGACGCCAGCGGCTCCGTTGCCGGCATGGCCGCGTCCGCGCCGCTTCGCTATGAGACTCGATGGCTCATGGACCGGAGTGGCCGGGGTCGCCTGTCAGATCGGGCGCAGGCGTCAGCGGCCCTGCACCGGGCGGCTCGATCACCGCCGCCAGAGTCGCACAGGCGATGCCGTTGGGGGTGGCCTGATGATGCAACGGCGCATCGTCCTGCAGGTGCTCGCCAGTCATGCGCCCCTGCCCCACCGCCAGCGCCAGCACGGCGGCGCTGACGGCGAAGAACAGATAGAGGCTGGAGGCGCCGAAATGCCCCATCAGCGCACCGGCCAGCAGCGGGCCGATACAGGCGCCGACGCCGAAGGTGGCCAGCAATAGCCCCGCCAGCGAAACCCGCAGGCGTGGCTCCATGTTGTCGTTGGCCAAGGCGACGCCCAGTGGATACAGGCAGAACTGCAGAAAGCCGATGCAGGCGCTGAACAACAGCAGCACACCGAACGACAACCCCTGATAGAACGCCAGCGGCAGGCAGGTAAGCATCAGCAACGCCGCCACCGCGCGAATCAGGCTGGCCCGCGGCAGTCGGTCCGACAGCCAGCCGAGCGGCAGTTGCGCGAGCAGGCCGGCAGCGATCGCCAGGGCCATGAACTGCCCCACTTCGACCGTGCCCAGGCCCTGCCGGCTGGCGTAGATCGACGACAATCCATAGAAGCCGCCATTGATCATGCCCGATACCAGCACGGTGATCAGCGACTGCGGCACCCGCTGCAGGAACAGCCGCAGATCGACCGGTTCCGCACTCGGTATGGCCGGGTGCGTGCTACGGGTCAGCGCCATCGGCACCTGGCTCAGGGCGAAGGCGATGACCACGCCGAGCAGCGCGTGCAGGCCCAGGTCGCCGTCGATACTCAGCGCCAGCTGGCCGAGCATCATGCCGACGTAGGCCGAGACCATGTAGATGCCCAGCACCTTACCGCGCTGATCGCTCTGTGCGCAGTCGTTGAGCCAGCTCTCCACCACCATCAGCTGACACATCATCGCCACGCCGACCAGCAGGCGCAGCAACAGCCAGAGGGGCAATCCTTCACTGAAGGCGTGGGTCAGCACCGCCGCGCAGATGATGCCGGAGCAGGCCACGTAGGTGCGGATATGGCCGACGCGACCGATCAGCACCTGGCCGACCTTGCCGCCGACCACCATGCCCAGGGCATTGGCCGCCATCAGCGCGCCGCCCCAGAAATCGGCGACACCGCCGGCGGTCAAGCGCAGCGCCAGATAGGTCATCAGCAGGGTCGAGCCGAGCTGCATCAGCAGACTGGCCAGATACAGTGCAGCGAACGCCTGGGTCAGTCCGAGCAATTGCTCACCCCTTTTTCACGGATAACAACTGCGCCTGAGCCGGGCGCGCAGCAAAGCGGGACCATCTGCAACGCTCCCCTGGCTAGGCCAGACCGTGGCGCTGCTTCCAGTCGCCCGGATGGACCACGTAACCGAACAGCGCATGCCCGCCGTAGACCAGCTCGGTGCCCTCGGGAATCCACAGCAGCTGGCCCGGCCCGACCCGGTACAGCTGGCCGTTGGCCTTGAGTTCAAAGCAGCCCTGGATGACGAAGATCACCTCGTCGTACAGCAGGGTCCAGGCCACCTCGGCACCCTCCCAGCGGGCGAAACCTATGCCGATGTGCGGCGAGACCTCGTTGCCGATCGCCCGCGCCACGAAGGCGGCGCCGGGCGGGCCGCCGCGCGGGATGAAGTCCAGGTCATGGTGATCGACCAGCAGCACCGGGCCTTTGTCGGAAACGACCTGGCTCATAGCTCGCTCCGACTGTTCCAGGCCGCCAGGCGAATGCGCGAGCGCACGCCGAGGCCGAGGAAGGGTTCCGGCGGGTTCAGCGACGGCATGCCGGTGACCGCCTGGATGTCGCGCAGCTGCGCCGAATCGGCGCCCACCGCCAGGTCGGCCAGCAGAGTGCCGGAGATGGTGCCCCAGGCCGCGCCGACGCCGTTGTCGCAGGCCGAGGCGAACACGCCTGGCTCCAGCTCGCCGAAGAAGTTGGTGAAGTTGCGTGAAATGGCGTAGACGCCGCCCCAGGTGTGGCTGAACGGCACCTCGGCCAGCTGCGGGAAGCGCGCTAGGAAAGCCTTGCGATGGTCATTGCGCACCGACTCGCGCATGGCGTCGCTGGTGCTCTTGCCGTACTTGGGCACGTGCTTGTAGGTGTTGCGGATGATCAGGCGGCGGTCCTGGGTCATGCGCACCGTGGTGCCGGCGTGATCGGCCGGGGTCAGCCCCCAGTCGAGCTGGCCGCCATAAACGGCCAGTTCGGCGTCACTCAGCGGCCGGGTCCAGCTGGCGAAGGTCATCACCGGCAGCAGGCGGTTGCGCAGGTAGCCGAACTCCTGGGTGAAGATGCTGGTGCCCAGCAGCAGCCGCGGGGTGCGGATGCTGCCGGTGCTGCCGTGGAGAATCCAGCCGCCCTGGCCATCGCGCTGCAGGCGCTGGATCGGTGACTCCTCGAGCAGCTCGACATTGCCGGGCAGCGAGCGACCCAGGCCGCCGACCAGCGCCGCCGGCTGCATCAGATAGCACCCCGGGGTGTAGATCGCCCCGCTGTAGTGCTGACTGCCCAGGACCTTGGCCAGTTCGCCGCGCTCGACCCACGCGAAGGGCTCGCCGAGATCCTGCATCAGGCGCTCGAAATGCTGCAGATAGGCCACGCCGCGCGGCCCCACCGCGCCCTGGTACTTGCCGGCGTGGGACCACTGGCAGTCGATCCCGTGACGCTGGATCAGCCCCTGCAACTGGGCGATGGCGGCGCGGTTGAGGCCGAGCAGGCGCTGCTTGTGCGCCGGATCAGGGTGTTCCAGGGCGAACTTGTGCGGCAGGTCGATGACGAAGCCGGAGTTGCGCCCCGAGGCGCCGTAGCCGACGCGCTGGGCATCGACCAGCAGGATGCGCGCCTCGGGATGGTGCTCGGCCAGGCGCCGGGCGGCGGCCAG
>NZ_AVOF01000047.1:0-11703 GCF_000465935.2 Pseudomonas sp. EGD-AK9 | reverse complement strand
GGTGCAGGTGTCGGCATATACCTGGCGCCAGGTCGACCGCGATATCGCCGCCGCCTCGCGCAGCGCCGCCAGCCAGGCCCGCGAGCAGGCGCTGGCGGCCATGGATCGCTGGCTGGACCTGGTCTACCGCCAGACCGACACCGCCTATATCCCCTGGTTCTCCAGCTACTGGACCCAGCGCTGGCTGGGTTTCAAGGTCGCCTGGTACAAGCTCGACGGCGAAGGCGAGCGCGATGAGACCGTGAGCCGGCTCGCCCAGTACCTGCAGGAGCGGTACCAGGACCTGGTGCTGGAGCCGGTGGCCAGGGATATCGCGCCGCCGCAGATTCTCCAGCAGTCCACCCAGTTCTACCTGCGCCAGCTCGACCAGCAGCTGCCGGGCATCGCCCAGCGCCATGGCATCCCCGCGGCGCAGTTCGACCAGCATCTGCAGGCCATTGCGGCCATCGCCGTGCCGCCCGGCGCCTCGCTCTACCAGGTGCTCCGCGCCAAGCCGCTGGAGCGCCTGCCGGCCTACGCCGCGCTGATCGAGCGGATCGGTGCGCAGCCGGGCAACGCGCTGGCCTGGTCGGCGCATCCGGGCATCTCACAGGTGACCCGCAGCACCAGCGAACGCCTGGTCGACGACCTCACCACCAGCGGCGCCGCCAGCGTGATTTCCTCCATGGTCGGGCGCGCGGCCGGCCTGGTGGTGTCCATCGGCGCCTCGGTGTTCCGCGCCATGGTTCACGAGCGCGAGCGCCCGGTCACCGAGATGCAGCTGCGCCGCCACCTCAACGACGCCTTCGACGAACAATGGCTGGCGCTGGTGCGCGACCCCGAGCGCGGCGTGATGGCCGGCATCGAGCACCTGTCCCGGCAGATCGAGGCCAGCCTCGGCGGACCCGGTGCGCTGCTGCCGCGCTACCGGCCGGTGCTGGCCGATGGGCAGCCGCTATGGCGCGAGCCCTGAACGCGCCGGCGCGCATTGTTTAGCCAGGGAATAACTGAATGTGTAAAAAATGCGATTTAACCGGGATTCGCCGCCATGCGAGTCTCCTTGGCCATGACTCCCGTCGCCCAGCGTCATCGCCACCCGCCCAGCGCCAGTCCGTTACGGACCCGCCTCGGCGCCGACCGGCTCAACCCCCTGCTGACCATCATCCTCGCCTTCTGGGCGCTGTGGCACTGCCGTCACGCGCGTCCACCGGACCCCGCGCCCGCCTGCTGACAGCAAGGGCTGCGCCATGCCCGCAGCCGTCCAACCCAGCCTTGTCTGCCGTAGCCAGGCGCTCGACCATCGAGCCGGCCGTGCGGACCCCGAGCGCCGAATTGGCGCAAGCGAGCGCAACATGACGAGTTTTGCCCCCGTGCAGGAAGCCGAGGATTTCCTCGCGCACAACCCCGATATCGAACTGATCGAGCTGTTCGTCCTCGACGCCAACGGCGTGCCGCGCGGCAAGCTGCTGCACCGCGAGGAGCTGCTGGCGCTGTACCGCAGCGGCCGGCCGCTGCCGAGCACCATGCTCGGCCTGACCCTGCAGGGCGAGGACGTCGAGGACTCCGGCCTGGTCTGGGAGGTCGGCGACATCGACTGCCGCGCCTACCCGCTGCCCGGCAGCCTGGTGCGCCTGCCCTGGCGGCAGATCCCCACCGCCGCGGTGCAGGTGTCGATGCACCCGACCGAAGGCCTGCCGGCCACCGTCGCCGATCCGCGCCAACTGCTGGTGCGGGTGATCGAGCAGCTCGAAGCCGACGGCTACCATCCGGTGATGGCCTGCGAGCTGGAGTTCTATCTGCTCGACCAGAAACCGGACGCCCAGGGCCGCCCGCAGCCGGCGCTGGACGCCGACGGCGGCCGCCCGCGGCAGACCCAGGTCTACGGCCTGCGCGAGCTGGAGCAGATCGAGCCGTTCCTCAAGGATTTGTACGCCGCCTGCAAGGCTCAGGGCATCCCGGTGCGTACGGCGATTTCCGAATACGCCCCCGGCCAGGTGGAGATCACCCTGGAGCACGGCCCGGCGCTGGCGGCGATGGACCAGGCGGTGCGCTACAAGCGCCTGGTCAAGGGCGTGGCCCATGCCCACGGCATGCAGGCCTGCTTTATGGCCAAGCCGTTCGCCGAGATCGCCGGCACCGGCATGCATATGCACGTGAGCCTGGCCGATGCGGGCGGCGCCAACCTGTTCGCCAGCGAGGACCCGGCCGGTACGCCGCTGCTGCGCCAGGCGGTCGGCGGCATGCTCGCCAGCCTGCTCGATTCGCTGCTGCTGTTCTGCCCCAACGCCAACTCCTACCGGCGCTTCCAGGCCAACAGCTACGCGCCGCTGGCGCCGACCTGGGGGGTGGACAACCGCACCGTCAGCCTGCGCGTGCCGGGCGGCCCGGCCCCGACCCGGCATGTCGAGCACCGCATCTGTGGCGCCGACGCCAACCCCTATCTGGCCGCCGCGGCGATCCTCGCCGGCATCCACCGCGGCATTCGCGAGGGGCTGGATCCGGGCGAGCCGGTGCAGGGCAACGGCTATGCCCAGGCCAAGGAGCTGCTGCCCACCGACTGGCTGACCTCGATCCAGGCGCTGGAGCGCTCCGGCTGGGCGCGCGACGCCTTCGGCGCGGAGTTCCTCAAGGTCTTTCTCGCGGTCAAGCGCGCCGAGTATCGCCAGTTCATGGGCGAGGTCGGCGAGCAGGATTGGCGCTGGTACCTGAGCAACGCCTGATGGCCCCTATTTGAAAGGATCGCGGCTGAAGCCCCTGCCACAGAGTGTGGAGATTGTGGGTGCCCCATGTGGGCCGCGACCCCCGGATTTATCGGTGCACACGTCGCACCCTACGGCGGCTCGCCGCTTCGAGGATTTTGCTATGAACGCCATCACCCAACCCGTCAAACCCGCCGCCGAGCGCGCGCCGTCCTATTACTCGGCCTCGCTCAATTTCGAGACCGACTACCCGACGCTGCAGGGCAGCGTGAGCGTCGACGTGGCCATCATCGGCGGCGGCTTCACCGGCGTCGCCACCGCCGTGGAGCTGGCCGAACGCGGCCTCAAGGTGGCCGTGATCGAGACCCACAAGATCGGCTGGGGCGCCACCGGGCGCAACGGCGGCCAGGTCACCGGCAGCCTGTCCGGCGACGAGGCCATGCGCAAGCAGATGCGCAACAGCCTGGGCGAGGAGGTGGACGACTTCATCTGGCACCTGCGCTGGCGCGGCCACCAGATCATCAAGAGCCGGGTGGAAAAGTACGGCATCGCCTGCGACCTCAAGCACGGCCATCTGCACGCGGCGATGAAGCCGGTGCACATGGACGAGCTCAGGGCTTCCTATGAGGAAGCTGTGCGCCGCGGCATGGGCGAGGAGGTGACCCTGCTCGACGCCGCCGGTGTGCGCGCCCAGCTCGGCAGCGAGCTGTACTGCGGGGCGATCAGGAACAACCGCAACATGCACCTGCATCCGCTCAACCTGTGCATCGGCGAGGCCAGGGCAGCCGAGAGCCTCGGCGCGCTGATCTTCGAACATTCCGAGGTGCTGGAGATCGTCCACGGCCCGCGTCCGGCGGTGGTCACCCGCGGCGGGCGGATCGAGGCCAAGCAGGTGCTGCTGGCCGGCGACGTCTATCACAAGCTCGAGCGCAAGCAGCTCAAGGGCCTGATCTTCCCGGCCATGGGCGGCATCGTCACCACCGCGCCGCTGGGCGAGCTGGCGAAAGAGATCAACCCACAGGACCTGGCGGTGTACGACTGCCGCTTCGTGCTCGACTACTACCGCCTCACCGCCGACGGCCGCCTGCTGTTCGGCGGTGGCTGCAACTACTCCGGGCGCGATTCGCGGGATATCGCCGGCGAGCTGCGCCCGTGCATCGAGCGCACCTTCCCGCAGCTCAAGGGGGTGCAGATCGACTACCAGTGGAGCTGCGCCATGGGCATCGTGATGAACCGCATCCCGCAGCTGGGCAAGCTGTCGAGCAACGTCTGGTACTGCCAGGGCTACTCCGGCCACGGCATCGCCACCACCCACATCATGGGCGAGATCATGGCCAAGGCGATCACCGGCGACCTGCAGCAGTACGACACCTTCGCCGCCTGCAAGCACATCAAGGTGCCGCTGGGCGACCAGCTCGGCAACCCGATGCTGGCCGCCGGCATGTGGTACTACCAGATGCTGGAGAAGCTGCGCTGAGTGTATTTACCGCGCTGAAGATGCGGTGCGGCGTGCTGATGTCGGGCCGATAGGCGCCAGGGGCAGGGCGGCTATCGGCCAGTTGCGGATCCATCTGCCGGTGAATTTGCTTTAGGACGCTGCTCCTGGCTTGACGCGTCGCGTTCATACCAGGTCGTCCGGTCTAAGGTCGTCCATGCAAGGGGTAAGCTAACCCGGCTTCCTGATCGGCCGGCTTCGCCAAAGGTCTACCGCTTCGAGGTATCCGCAATGGGTGTAGTTGGCGCCGGGGCGGTGAACGGCATTTCCCGCCGTGCTAGGCAATCTGGATCATCTGGCTGACAATCGGTGGCTCAACCAGTAGTTCACCAGCCAGCGCGCTGAACTGCAGATAATGCGCCTGCAGTACATGGTCATTCAGTGCTGCTTGATCCCGCCAGATCTCGTAGATCATGAAATCCTTCGGCGCTTCGACAGACCGGTGCAGGGTGTACTGAAGGCAACCAGTACGGGCTTTCATCGAGCATTTTAAAGCGTGGGCTGCTGCTCACCCCATAGATTGCGGATTCCACGGCCATCCGCCAGCTATTCCATGAACATTCGGCCACTGATTCCGCGGTGATCCAGCCCCCGTTCCACGCTCATCCGACACCCTTAAGGCAGCAACGCAGGATTAATTCACTACAGCGAATTCAAACATCCTGACGAACCGATACTGGAAGCGCGTGCTTGAGGAGAGCGGATCGCTGCTGCTGATTGCCGCTTCAATGCTTGCCGCAGTACGTTGGAGTGCCGGCGTCAACCGGAATTGCAGCCCATTGCCATCCACGAACCGTAGGACAAGAACACATGCCAAACCCCTCCTACGGTGAATCTTCGTGTACCGCTGCAGCCAGTGGCCTTGTCGAAGTGCGCGGGGCGCGCGAGAACAACCTCAAGGATGTAGACGTCGCCATCCCGCGCAATGCACTGGTGGTGTTTTCAGGCGTCTCTGGCTCCGGCAAATCCTCGCTAGCATTCGGCACCATCTATGCCGAGGCGCAGCGGCGCTACTTCGAGTCGGTTGCGCCCTATGCGCGGCGTCTGATCGATCAGGCTGGCGTACCGGACGTCGATGCAATCGATGGTCTGCCGCCGGCGGTTGCATTGCAGCCGCAGCGTGGTGCCAGCAATGCGCGCTCTTCCGTGGGTAGCGTGACCACGCTCTCCAGCCTCGTGCGAATGATGTATTCGCGTGCCGGTGCCTATCCAGCCAATCAGCCGATGCTGTATGCCGAGGATTTTTCACCCAACACGCCACAGGGCGCATGTCCGGCCTGCCATGGCTTGGGCCATGTGTACGAGGTGACGGAGGCCACCATGGTGCCGGACCCGTCGCTCAGCATCCGTGAGCGCGCGATCGCCGCTTGGCCGCCTGCCTGGCATGGGCAGAACCTGCGCGACATCCTGGTCACCCTGGGTTATGACGTTGACCGACCGTGGAAGGATCTGCCGAAGAAGGACCGAGAGTGGATTCTGTTCACCGACGAAACACCGACGGTGCCGGTGTACGCTGGCTTCACGCCTGCTGAAACCCGTGCGGCGCTCAAGCGGAAAATGGAACCCAGTTACATGGGGACCTTTACAGGCGCCCGACGTTATGTGTTGCACACCTTCGCCAACACACAAAGTGCGCTGATGAGAAAGCGGGTGTCGCGCTACATGGAAGGACGGTCGTGCCCGTCTTGCCATGGCAAGCGACTCAAGTCCGAAGCGCTGTCGGTGACTTTTGCCGGGGTGGATATCGGTGAGTTCATGCAAATGCCCCTCGACCGGTTGGCGGCCTTGCTTGAGCCGATCTCTGCGGGCGATTTCCACGCTCATACGGCAGGTGCAGAGGCTGACGGGGACACGACGAGGCGCGACCGGGCCGAACGTGCTGCAGCGGGCCGCGCGGTTCATGCGATATCGCCTGATGTGCGCCGCACCTCCGCGTTTTCGGAAGAGAAGCGCATCGCCGCCCAGCGACTGGCCGGCGGTGTGATGGCACGCCTGCACCAATTGCGCGGACTGGGCTTGGGGTATCTAACGCTGGATCGTGCTACGCCCACGCTATCAGCCGGCGAACTGCAACGCTTGCGTCTAGCCACGCAACTGAGTTCCATGCTGTTCGGCGTGGTTTATGTGCTCGACGAACCCTCGGCGGGCCTGCATCCCGCGGACAGTCAGGCACTCTACGACTCCCTCGACAAGCTGCGGGATGCTGGCAATTCGGTGTTCGTGGTGGAACACGACCTGGACTTGATGCGCCGCGCGCAATGGCTGGTGGACGTGGGGCCGGATGCCGGCGAGCGCGGCGGTCGCGTGCTCTACAGTGGTGTGCCGGAAGGCCTGCGCGAGATTGCTGAGTCACGCACCGCGCGTTACCTGTTCGATGAGATCCCTGCTCCGGGGAGCCGTGGCCGCGAACCGGCCGGATGGCTGGAGCTACGGGGCATCCGTCGTCACAACCTGCATGGTGTGGATGCACGCATCCCGCTAGGCGTGCTGACGGCAGTTACCGGTATCTCCGGTTCGGGTAAATCGAGCCTTGTTGCCCAGGCCCTGCCAGAGTTGTTGCTCCTGCACCTGGGGCACGAACCCGAGGACGATGCGACAGGCAGCGCTAGCAGCGAAGGGCCGGCGGTGATCGAAGTTACCGGTGGTCATCTGGCGGGCGATGTGGATGTTGTGCAGCGCCTGGTTCAGGTGGATCAGAAGCCGATTGGTCGCACGCCACGCTCTAATCTGGCCACCTACACGGGCCTGTTCGACCATGTGCGCAAGTTGTTCGCCGCCACGCCCGATGCGCGCCGCCACCGCTATGACGCGGGGCGATTCTCTTTCAATGTGCCCAAGGGGCGCTGCGAAACCTGCGAGGGTGAAGGCTTCGTCAGCGTTGAGTTGCTGTTCATGCCCAGTGTCTACGCGCCCTGTCCGACATGCCATGGCGCCCGCTACAACGACGCCACGCTCACAGTGCAGTGGAACGGGCGAAACATCGCTGAAGTGCTGCAGATGACGGTGGAGGAGGCCCACGACTTCTTCGCAGGCGAAGATGCGGTGGCGCGACCACTCCAGTTACTGCGCGAGATAGGGTTGGGCTACCTGCGCCTGGGGCAGCCTGCTACCGAGCTGTCGGGCGGCGAAGCGCAGCGCATCAAGCTCGCCACGGAGTTGCAGCGCAGCCAAAGGGGCCGCAGCCTTTACGTGCTTGATGAGCCGACCACTGGGCTGCATGCATCGGACGCTGACCGTTTACTGGTGCAGCTACAGCGCCTGGTCGATGCCGGCAATACCGTGGTGATGATCGAGCACGACATGCGCGCTGTGGCGCAAGCCGATTGGGTGCTCGACGTGGGGCCGGGGGCGGGTGATGCCGGCGGCCGCATCGTGGCGGACGGTACTCCTCAACAGGTGGCTCGGGCGTCAGGCAGCCGGACTGCTCCATTTCTTGCCGAAGCACTCATACGAGCTGAGTAGAGCCTATATGGCGTCAATTCTGCACGCCCCGGTCGAGCCCCTTCTGTGCACTCTGGCATTTGGGGGGCGTTACCGGCCGCCTCCCCAAACGCTTTAATGGCCGATAGAACACCTTCACACTGAAGCATCCAGGGGCGACTGCGCTCATGCAGTCGCTCCTTGCACCTCTCCAAGCCATCACACTCCCGGTGGGCTTTCGCTGCCCTCCCATGTCCACCACTCCAGCCGCCAATGTCCGGATTTCTGGACATGTCTGGCGGGCTCCTCGCGCAACTGTCCAGATTTCAAGACTTGGCCGCTGTGCTGGGTGAGCGAGTGCCTTATAACTCATTGTTTTATAAGAACATTGAAAGCTGGCACAGAGATCGCATTGGCGTATGGGCTAACGGCTGGCGCCGCTGCGGCGCGGAGTATTCCGCGTCGGTGCGAGCGACCGGGCCGTTGTTCGAAAACAATTACAACAAGAAGGAACTCCAGCATGTCCGTCACACATTCGTTTTCCCGCCTGACCCTGGGTATCTCTGCCGCCGCGCTGCTCGCCGGCAGTCTGCTGGCCGGCCCGGCGCTGGCCAGCGAGAAGATCCGCTGGCAGGTGCCCCTGGCCTTCCCCTCCCACCTGGTGGGCCTGACCACCCCGGTCAAGCACCTCTCCGAATCGCTCAAGGCCATCTCCGGCGGCGACATCCAGCTGCGCTACTACGAGCCGGGCGAGCTGGTGCCGCCGTTCGAGATCATGAATGCGGTGAGCAGCGGCAAGTATCCGGCCGGCTACACCTGGATCGGCTACGACCAGGGCAGCATCCCGGCGCTGCCGCTGTATTCCGGCGCGCCCTTCAATATGGAGCCGCCGGCCTACCTGGCCTGGTACTACCAGGGCGACGGCAAGCAGCTGCTGGAGGAGATCTACGCGCCGCACAAGATCCACCCGATGCTGTGCAGCATCATCGGCCCGGAAGGCGCCGGCTGGTTCGCCAAGCCGATCGAGCAGCTGCAGGACTTCGACGGCCTGCGCATCCGCTTCGCCGGCATCGGCGGCAAGGTGCTGGAGAAGCTCGGCGCCTCGGTGACCATGATCCCCGGCGGCGAGATCTACCAGGCGCTGGAGCGCAAGACCATCGACGCCACCGAGTTCTCCCAGCCGGCGATCGACAAGATGCTCGGCCTCGACCAGATCATCAAGAACTACATCATGCCGGGCTGGCACCAGACCCTGACCACCTCGCACCTGCTGGTCAACCAGGAGGTGTGGGACAAGCTGGAGCCGCAGAGCCGCGCGCTGATCGAGATGGGCTGCGAGTCGGCCACGCTCAAGGGCTTCGCCGAAAGCGAGTGGGCGCAGCCGACCGCCCTGGCCGCCTACCAGCAGGAAGGGGTCAAGCCGCAGGTGCTGCCCGAGCCGGTGCTGCGCGAACTGCAGCGCGTGAGCAACGAGGTGCTCGACGAGATGGCCGCCCAGGACCCGATGTTCAAGCGCGTGCTGAGCAGCCAGCGCGCGTTCATGGCGCAGCACGCCACCTGGCACGGCATGGGCTACCTGCCGCGGGACTACTACCAGCACGACTGATCGCGCCCAGTGACCCTGCACGGGCCCGGCCATGCCGCGGCCCGTCGCGTCTTCCTGTCCGAGGTTTTCCCGATGCAGCAACCTGCTTCCGCTGCGGCGCCTGGCGCCGAGCTACCCCATAACCGCCTGTCCAGGTTTCTGGACCGTCTCGTCGCCGCCATCGGCAAGGCCAGCGCCTGGCTGTGGCTGGCCGTGCTGCTGGTGGTGCTGTGCAACGTGTTCAGCCGCTTCATCCTGGCGCGCGGCTCGATCGCCCTGGAGGAGCTGTCCTGGCACCTGTTCGGCGCCGCCATGATGCTGTCGCTGGGCTACGCCGTGGTGCGCGACGACCATGTGCGCGTCGATGTGCTGCGCGAGAAATTCCCGCTGCGCGCCCAGGCCTGGATCGAGCTGCTGGGCATCGTCCTGCTGGCGCTGCCGGTGATCGGCCTGATGATCGACAGCCTGCTCGCCTATGCCCACACCGCCTTCGTCTACCTGGAGCATTCGCAGGCGCCGAGCGGGCTGCCCTATCGCTTTGTGTTCAAGAGCGTGCTGCCGCTGGGGCTGATTCTGGTGGCCATCGCCCTGATCGCCCGCGCCTCGCGCTGCAGCACCCTGCTGCTGCATTTCCCCCGGGCCGTCGACGCGCCCGCCGAGCCATCCAACGGCGCTCACCCGCACCCCTGATCACGAGGCTGAAATGATGGGTCTGGAACAAATTCTGGTTATCGCCATGTTCGCCGCCTTCATGGGCTTGCTGCTGCTCGGCTTTCCCGTGGCCTGGTCGCTGGCCGGCGTCGGCCTGATCTTCGCGGTCGTCGGCCATGTGCTGGTGAACCATTTCGACGCCGAACTCTGGTTCACCTGGAGCGGCACCATCGGCGTGCTGGACGCGCGCATCTACGGCATAGTCGCCAACGAGCTGATGGTGGCGCTGCCGCTATTCATCTTCATGGGCATCATGCTCGACCGCTCCGGCATCGCCGAGCGCCTGATGCACAGCCTGGTGCGCGTGCTCGGCCCGCTGCGCGGCGGCTACGCCATCACCGTGGTCATAGTCGGCGTGCTGCTGGCCGCCTCCACCGGCATAGTCGGCGCCTCGGTGGTGCTGCTCGGCCTGCTCTCGCTCGGGCCGATGTTGCAGGCCAACTACAACAAGAGCCTGGCGGTGGGCACCGCCTGCTCGGTGGGCACCCTGGGCATCCTGGTACCGCCGAGCATCATGCTGGTGCTGATGGCCGACCGCCTCGGCACGCCGGCGGCCTCGGTCGGCAAGCTGTTCATGGGCGCGCTGATTCCCGGGCTGATGCTCGGCGTGCTCTACGTGCTGTACATCCTCATCGCCGCCTGGCTGAACAAGGACTTCGCCCCGGCGCCCAAGAACCGTCAGCCACTGGACGCCCGCGCGCTGCTCGACGTGCTGCTGGCCGTGGTGCCGCCGCTGGGGCTGATCCTCGCGGTGCTCGGCTCGATCTTCTTCGGCATCGCCACCACCACCGAGGCCTCGGCGGTGGGCGCCGCCGGCGCGGTGCTGATGGCCTGGTTCAGCCGGCGCCTGGACCTGGGCGTGATCAAGGAGGCGCTGTACCAGACCAGCCGCACCACCGCCTTCATCTTCGGCATCTTTATCGGCGCCACGGTGTTCGCCGCAGTGCTGCGCGGCCTCGGCGGCGACGACGTGGTGCGCGCGGCGCTGACCAGCCTGCCGTTCGGCCAGACCGGCGTGCTGCTCACGGTGCTGCTGATCACCTTCCTGCTGGGCTTCTTCCTCGACTGGGTGGAGATCACCCTGATCGTCCTGCCGCTGGTGGCGCCGGTGCTGTTCGCCATGGGCGTGGACCCGCTGTGGTTCGCCATCCTCTTCGCCCTGTGCCTGCAGACCTCCTTCCTCACCCCGCCGGTGGGCTTCGCCCTGTTCTACATCAAGGGGGTGTGCCCGCCGGGGATCACCACCCGGCACATCTACCTCGGCGTGCTGCCCTTCATCCTCCTGCAACTGCTCGGCCTGGCCCTGGTGTTCCACTTCGAGGCGCTGGCCACCTGGTTGCCCAACGAGGTGTATGGCGGTCCATGACCGCCATCGCCGCATGCGCAGTGCCCTGCCCAGGTGGCAGGGCTTGCGTCATTACCCGGATCAACCGATGGAGGCGCAACTGCCATGGCCATTTCCCGTGACGACCTCGACCAGCACGGCCTGATCATCGGCGTGTCGCCCGAGCGCTTTCGCGCCGTGGCCATGCCGCTGCTGTTCGACCACCTCGATGCCCAGTGCGAAGGCACCATCGCGGTCAACCGCCAGGCACGCATCGTCTGGATCAACGACAAGTACGCGCAGAAGGTCGGCATCCGCGACCCGCGCAGCGCGCTGGGCAAGGAGGTCGAAGAGGTACTGCCGGCCAGCCGCCTGCGCGAGGTGGTGGAAAGCGGCCAGCCGAGCATGCTCGACCTGATGGCCTTCGGCGACGAGCACTTCGTGGTCACCCGCATCCCCCTGCGCGACGCGGACGGCACCCTGGTCGGCG
>NZ_AVOF01000046.1:0-11773 GCF_000465935.2 Pseudomonas sp. EGD-AK9 | reverse complement strand
CAGGGCGGCGGCGTCGCGGATCAGCGTGCGATTCGGTGCCGGGCGCTCGACCCGCGGCCTGGCCGCCAGGCGCATATGGCTGGCATCGGCGGTGATGATGTCCAGCGGCAGCTCGATATGCACCGGCCGCGGACGCTCGCCCTCGAACACGGCGAAGGCGCGGGCCAGGACGCCGGGCAGCTCCTCGACGCTCATCAGGGTATGGCTGAAGGCGGTGACCCCGGCGGTCATGGCGCGCTGGTTGGGCAGCTCGTGCAGGTAGCCCTTGCCCAGGCCGAGGCGCGCGCGCTCGTTGACGCTGGAGATCACCAGCATGGGGATCGAATCGGCGTAGGCCTGGCCCATGGCGGTGAGGATATTGGTCATCCCCGGGCCGGTGATGATGAAGCACACCCCCGGCTTGCCGGACACCCGCGCATAGCCGTCGGCCATAAAGCCGGCGCCCTGTTCGTGGCGCGGGGTGATATGGCGAATGCCGCTGTGCGGCAGGCCGCGATAGAGCTCGACGGTGTGCACGCCGGGAATGCCGAACACGGTGTCGACGCCCCAGGCTTCCAGTTGCTTGACGAGAAATTCGCCGCAGGTGGTCATGTTGAGAATCCTTCAATGGCGCTGATCGCGCTATGCAGGGTGGACAGGGCGCGGCCTGGTCCACCGTCACTCGCCCAGAGGCGGACAAGCCGTTGGCATGTCCGCCCTGCGGGACTGTTAACCGACTATCCAGTGCGCCATCAGCGCGATGATCGGCAGGGTGATCAGGGTACGGATGATGAAGATCATGAACAGCTCGAGGATGTTCAGCGGCAGCTTGGCCTTGATGATCAGCACGCCGACTTCGGACATGTAGATCAGCTGGGTCAGCGACACGCAGGCCACCACGAAGCGGGTCAGTTCGCTCTCGATGCCCTTGCCCAGCACCGCCGGCAGGAACATGTCGGCGAAACCCACCAGCATGGCCGGCGCGGCCTTGGCGGCTTCCGGCAGTTGCAGCAGCTCGAGCAGCGGCACGATGGGCGCGGACAGCCAGTTGAAGATCGGGGTGAACTCGGCAATCGCCAGGGATACCGTGCCGATGGCCATCACCAGCGGCAGCAGGCCGAGCCAGATGTCCACCACGTTGTGCACGCCGACTTTGATCATCTGCGCCGGCGAGGGGTTGGCGTTGGCGCGTTTGACCGCCTGAACCAGGCCCCAGCGCAGCAGCGAGGTGCCGGCTGGCACGTCTTCCTTGATCTGCTTGCCGACGCCTGGCATGTACTCGTCCTTCTTCCACGACAGCGGCGGGATGCGCGGGGTGATGATGGCGGCGGCCAGGCCGGCGACCACCACGGTGAGGTAGAAGGGCACGAACAGGTGGTCGAGCTTCATGAAGCTGGTGATCAGCAGGCTGAAGGCGATCGAGGCGATGGAGAAGTTGGTGGCGATCACCGCCGCTTCCCGCGCGCTGTAGAAGCCCTTCTGGTACTGCTGGGCGGTGATCAGCACGCCGACCGTGCCGGAACCGAGCCAGCTGGCGATGGCGTCGATGGCCGAGCGCCCGGGCAGGCCGAAGATCCTGCGGAACACATTGCGCACCAGGGTGCCGCAGAACTCCATCAGGCCGTAGTCGGTGAGCAGCGGCAGGATCAGCCCGGCCACCAGGAAGAAGGTGATCAGTACCGGGGCCAGGTCCTTGAGCACCACGCCGCCGGTGTTGGCGTTCCAGATCCATTCCGGGCCGAACTGCCAGAAGGTCATGGCCGCGAACAGCGCGCCGAGCACGCGCAGGCCGAGCCATAGCGGGCTGAGGTTGAACATCTCGTTGAGGGCGTGGCGCTCGGTGAGCCACTTGGGCTTGAGCAGGCTGGCGAACAGGCCGACGGCGGCGGAGAACAGCAGCAGGCCGGTGGCGATGGCCGGCAGCCAGTCGCTCAAGCCGGCCTTCAGCGCATCGGCCATCACGCCCAGGCCGATGGTGACCTTTTCCTCGTAAACGATGGGCGTGAGGAACAGCAGCACGCCGAGCAGCGAGGGGATCAGGAAGATCAGCAGCTGGCGCAGGTTGTAGGAGGTATCGGCCGGTGGCTGGTCGTCCAGCAGTGGCATGGCGTCTTCACGATTCATCTGGGCACCCTGATTGTTGTTGTATGGATGTACCGGGCGCCTCGCGGGGCACCCGGACGGAGCAATAAAAGCCGGCGGTCAGCGGCGCTGAACCCCCGGAAGCACACACAGCATTTCGTAGAGCAGGTTGGCGCCGAGCAGCGAGGTGTTGCCGGTGGTGTCGTAGGGTGGGGAGACCTCCACCAGATCGCCGCCGACCAGGTCCAGGCCCTGACAGCCGCGGATGATCTCCATCGCCTGGATGGTGGTCAGCCCGCCGATTTCTGGGGTGCCGGTGCCGGGCGCCCAGGCCGGGTCGATGCCGTCGATGTCGAAACTCAGGTACACCGGGCCGCCGCCAACCTTCTCGCGCACCTCGGCCATCAAGGGCTCCAGCGACTTGTGCCAGCACTCCTCGGCCTGCACCACGCGAAAGCCCTGCTTGCGGCTCCAGTTGAAGTCCTCGGCGGTGTAGCCCTGGGCGCGCAGGCCGATCTGCACCACGCGGTCGCAGTCCAGCAGGCCTTCCTCGACGGCGCGGCGGAAGGTGGTGCCGTGGGCGATCTTCTCGCCGAACATCTCATCGTTCACATCGGCGTGGGCGTCGATATGCACCAGGCCGACCTTGCCGTGCTTCTTGTGGATGGCGCGCAGGATCGGCAGGGTGATGGTGTGGTCGCCGCCCAGGGTCAGCGGCTTGATGCCGTACTCGAGGATCTCGTCGTAGGACTCCTCGATGATGCGCACGGCTTCGGCCATGTTGAAGGTGTTGATCGCCACGTCGCCGATATCGGCCACGTTCAGCGAGTCGAAGGGGGCGGCGCCGGTGGCCATGTTGTAGGGACGGATCATCACCGACTGGGCGCGAATCTCGCGGGGGCCGAAGCGGGTGCCGGAGCGCAGCGAGGTGCCGATATCCAGCGGCACGCCGACGAAGGCGACGTCGAGCTCACGTTTCTCTTCGATCTTCTGGATATGCGGCAGGCGCATCATGGTGGCGATGCCGCCGAAACGGGGCATTTCGTTGCCGCCCAGGGGCTGATGAAAAACCTTGTCCATGGGAAGGCCTCACGGTTGTTGTGGTTGTAGGAATCGTTGGTCGGATTCTTGGTCAGCGCCGCTCCGGGAAAAATCGGCAGGGGCAAAAACTTAGTTCAGAGATTTCTAAACTAATCGCTCGGCACTAGACTGTTGCACCTGCGCTCAGGCGCGTCGTTGACAGCTGCTAGGCTGAGTGCAACGGCGCGTCGGCCATATGGCGTATCGCACTTATTTTGGAGCTCGCGGCGAGGAGGCCTGGATGCCGTTAACCGCTTACCGCACCCATCGTTCCCGATTGCGACTGTGCGCTTCTCTCGCCGTGGGGATGCTGCCGGTTGTGCTCGGCCTGATGTTTCTGTACGCGCAGGCCGGAATCGTGCTGCGCGACATCAGCCGCACCAGCGCCGCCGACGCCGTGCGCCAGATCGACCTGATGCTCGACAATGCCAGCCAGGCCGCCGGCGAGGTATTGCCGCAGGTCGGCAGACCCTGTGCGGAGGTCGAGCTGGTGCTGCGCGAGCAGGTCGCCACCGTGCCCTTCGTGCGCTCGGTCAACCTGCTGGATGGGGGACGGCTGTACTGCTCATCGCTGTTCGGCGCGTTCGAGGAGCCAGTCGACTCTGCCGCCTACGTGGCCGGTCGGCTGCGGCTGCTGGCGGGCAACCCGGTCACCCCGAATCATTCGTTGCTGGTGTATCGCGATGTCGTGGACGAGCGCGGCGCGCTGGTGGCGATCGACGGACGTTATCTGGCCAACGTGCTGCAGTCGGTGGATCGCGGCGCCTTCATGCAATTGCTGGTGGGTGAGCAGTGGATGCCGCGCAACGGACTGGTGCGAGCGGGACGCCTGCCGGAATACCCCGTGGCTCGGGTCGCGCTGAGTTCGACGCGCTATCCCTATCAGGTACGTGCGGCGTTTCCCGGAGGTGCGCGGCTGAGCTACATGGGCGAGCAATATCCGGTGCTGTACCTGCTGCTGGGGCTGCTCGGCGCGCTGGCCGGCGTGGGCAGCCACTGGCTGCTGGCGCGCTCCAGCTCCCCCAGCATCGAGTTGCGTCGTGCGCTGCAGGCCGGAGAATTCATTCCCTATTTCCAGCCGCTGGTGCGCAGCGGTTCGCAGCAGTGGATAGGCGCCGAGGTGCTGATGCGCTGGCAGCACCCGCGCGAGGGGCTGGTGCGCCCGGATCTGTTCATTCCCTTGGCGGAAAGCTCCGGCCTGATCGTGCCGATGACTCGGGAACTGATGCGGCAGACGGCGGAGCTGCTGGCGCCGGTGGCGGATCGACTCGGCGGCGGGTTTCACATCGGCATCAACATCGCAGCCGCTCATTGCCGTAGCCGCGAGCTGGTCGAGGACTGCCGCAACTTTCTCCAAGCCTTCGTACCGGGGCAGGTGGTACTGACCCTGGAGCTGACCGAGCGCGAACTGCTGGAGCCGGATGCCTTCACCGATCAGCTGTTCGCCGACCTGCACGAGATGGGCGTGAAGATCGCACTGGATGACTTCGGCACCGGCCATTCCAGCCTGAGTTACCTGCACAAGCTCAAGGTGGACTACCTGAAGATCGACCAGAGTTTCGTCGCCATGATCGGCAAGGATGCCCTGTCGCTGCACATTCTCGACAGCGTGATCGACCTGTGCGCCAAGCTGCAGCTGGAGGTGATCGCCGAAGGGGTGGAGGACGAGCAGCAGCTGCGCTACCTGGGCAATCGTCGCGTGGACTATCTGCAGGGCTACCTGTTCGGTCGGCCCTTGCCGGCGGCCGAATTCCTCGCCTGCGCGCTGGACGATCCGGCTGCTTCCGTGCAGCTGCCGGGGTAGACTGCCTGGCATGACTCCTCTCACCTCGCTACCCGATCTCAAGCTGCTGCGCATCTTCGCCTGCGTGGTACGCCACCAGGGCTTTGCCGCCGCGCAGCAGGAGCTGAACCTGTCCACCTCGGCGATCAGCACCTATATGAGCCAGCTGGAGACGCAACTCGGCCTGGTGCTCTGTCATCGTGGTCGCGGCGGTTTCAGCCTGACCAGCAAGGGCGAGCTGTTTCACCAGGAGACCCTGCGTCTGCTCGGCGAGCTGGAGGGCTTCGAACGCTACTCCGCCGCGCTCAAGGGCGAGTTGCGCGGTACCCTCAATCTCGGCGTGCTGGATTCCACGGTGAGCGATCCTGCGCTGCCGTTGGCCGAGGTGATCGGCGCCTACAGCCAGGAGCATCCGGGCGTACACCTGCACCTGTCGGTGATGAGCCCCTACGAGCTGCAGCTGGCGGTGCTCGACAACCGCCTGGACCTGGCCATCGGCGCCTTCTCCACGCGGATGAACGGCCTGGTCTATCAGCCGCTGTACCGCGAGCAGCACTGGCTGTACTGCAGCGAGCGGCATTCGCTGTACGAGCAGCGGCGCATCCCCGCCGAGGTGATCACCCAGCAGCGCATGGTCGGCCGCGGCTACTGGAGCCAGGCGGAGCTGGCGCGGCACGGCTTCAAACACAGCGCGGCGACGGTGGAGTCGATGGAGGCGCAGCTGATCCTGGTGCTGTCCGGCGCCTATATCGGCTACCTGCCGGAGCATTACGCGCAGCCCTGGGTCGAGCAACAGCGGCTCAAGGTGCTGCTGCCCACCACCTTCGGCTACCAGGCGCCGTTCTCGCTGATCCTGCGCCGCGGCCGCTCGCGCGAGCCGCTGATCCAGACCTTTCGCGACCTGCTCAAGACACAACTGAACCAGACCTGAAACAGGGTCGCCCGATTATCTTCGCCATGCTCAATGGCGGCGCCTGGCGCCGTGATTGCCCTGTGCTAGTACTTAATCACAGTTCTGTAACACCTCCACGACTCGAACAGGGATGCCTCGATGCGCCAGAATCTGCCGGTCACCCAGCGGGAAAGGACCTTTCCCGCCGACGAACGCCTGATCTCCACCACCGACCTCAACAGCAAGATCACCTACTGCAACGATGCCTTCGTCGAGATCAGCGGCTTCACCCGCGAGGAACTGATCGGCCAGCCGCACAACCTGGTGCGTCACCCGGACATGCCGCCGGGGGTGTTCGGCCATATGTGGGACACCATCAAGCAGGGCAAGCCCTGGATGGGCATCGTCAAGAACCGCGCGAAAAACGGCGATTTCTACTGGGTCAGCGCCTATGTCACGCCAATCTACGAGAACGGCCGCATGGCCGGCTACGAGTCGGTGCGCTCGCTGCCGAGCGAGGCGCAGAAGCGCCGTGCCGAGGCGCTCTACGCGCGACTGCGCGCCGGCAAGCCGCCGGTGCCCAAGCTGGAATCCTGGACCTACGACCTGCTGCGCTCCTGGCCGCTGATCCTCGCCGGTCTGGTGATTCTCGGCGCGCACTGGCTGCTCAGCGGGCCCTGGCTGCTGGGCTTTATCCTCGCCGCCCTGTTCGCCCTGGGCTCCTATCAGCTGTACCGCACCCGCCAGCTGATCCGCCGCACCCTGGACGAACACCCCAAGGCCTTCACCAGCGCTCTGGTGGCGCTGACCTACAGCGACAACCGCGGCGCCCAGGCGTTGCTGGACATGGCCATGATCAGCGAGGAGGCGCGTCTGCAGACCGCCTTGACGCGCCTGGAGGATGCCGGGGTCAACGTCAAGAAGCGCGCCGCGCAGTCCGCCGAACTGTCGCGCTCCGGCGCCGCGCTGCTCGACCAGCAGCGCGCCGAGACGGACCAGTCGGCCACCGCCATCAACCAGATGGCGGCGACCATCCAGGAGGTGACGCACAACGTGCAGAGCACCTCGCACGCCGCCGAGGAGGCCGACCGTCTGGCCAAGGAAGGGCGCCAACTGGCGGTCGGCAGCCTGGACGCCATGCGCCACATGGCCCAGGCGGTGACCGATATCGGCCAGGCGGTCAACGAGCTGGCCAACTCCACCCAGTCCATCGGCAGCGTCGCCGACGTGATCACCTCGATCGCCGAGCAGACCAACCTGCTGGCGCTCAACGCCGCCATCGAGGCGGCGCGCGCCGGCGAGCAGGGCAGGGGCTTCGCCGTGGTGGCCGACGAGGTGCGCTCGCTGGCCTCGCGCACCCGCCAGTCCACCGAGCAGATCCACCAGATCATCGCCGACCTGCGTGCCGGCGCCGAGCGCGCGGTGGTCACCGCCGGCAAGGGCGAGGACATCTCGCGCGGCAGCATGCAGAGTGTGGAGTCGGTGCGCGATGCGCTGGAAGGCATCAGCGCGGCGGTGACGCGCATCACCGGCATGAGCCAGCAGATGGCGGCGGCGTCCGAGCAGCAGAGCCATGTCGCCGAGGACATCAGCCGGCAGATCACCCGCATTGCCCAGCTCTCCGACCACAGTGCCGGGCAGGCGCACCAGGGCGCGGAAATCAGCCGCGAGCTGGAGCAGATGGCCGACTACCTGCACAGCCTGGCGGAGCGTTTCAACCGCTGAAGCGGGATTGGGCGATGCCCTGGGGGTGGAAAACCGCGAAGCGCTGTCCACCCCGGGCCCGCTTGCCGGAGTCGGTGTCTGGTAGCCCGGGTGCAACCCGCCGACTCTTCCCCGAATTGCATCCGGGCTAGGCGCCTGTGCTGCCTGGCGCCGCGCTTCGTGGCACACTGCGCGGCATGCCTCGTCCGACCTGCCCCCGCTGCCTGCGCCCGCTCGGCCATTGCCTGTGTGCGCTGATCCCCGCACTCGATAGCCGCACCCGCCTGCTGATCCTGCAGCACCCCAGCGAAACCGCGCACGCCCTGAATACCGCGCGGCTGGCCGCCCTGGGCCTGCGCAACGCCGAGCTGCGGGTGGGCGAGACCTTCGGAGAATTGCCGCAGCTCCTGGCGCAACCGGGCTACCGCGCCTGCCTGCTGTTCCCTGGCGAGGAGGCCGTCGAACTGACCGCCCAAACGCAGGGCGAGCTGCCGCTGTTGCTGGTGGTGCCCGACGGTACCTGGCGCAAGGCGCGCAAGCTGCTGCACCTGAACCCGGCGCTGGCGAGCTTGCCGCGGGTCGCCCTGCCGGCCGGGGCGCAATCGCGCTACCGCCTGCGCAAGGCGCCGGCCGAGGGGGCGCTGTCGACCATCGAGGCGATCGCCACGGCGCTGGATGTGCTGGAGGCCCCGTGCAGCTTCGCGGCGCTGCTGCGGCCGTTCGAAGCGCTGATCGAGGGGCAGATCGCGGCGATGGGCGAGGAGACCTTTCGCCGCAATCACGGGCAGGGCGGCCGCCAGCCGTAGGCGCTGCGTGGCGGGAACCCAGCGGGCACTCGCTGCCTGCAGGAGCGGGCTTGCCAGCCATACGTCACGACCCCGGAAATCGCAAGGCATCGCCGGCAAGGACTGGGCGTCCCCGGCTCCTACGGGGTGTTCGATCAACGCTCGCGCATGGCCTCGGAGCGGGCCTTGAGCACCGGCTTGAGCAGGTAGGCCAGCACGCTCTTCTCGCCGGTGATGATGTCCACCGTGGCGACCATGCCGGGGATGATCAGCAGCGGATTGTCCTCGCTGCCCAGGTGGCTTTTGTCGGTGCGCACCTGGATCAGGTAGAAGCTGTTGCCTTCCTCGTCGGTGATGGTGTCGGCGCTGATCAGCTCAAGGTTGGCCTTGAGCCCGCCGTAGATGGTGTAGTCGTAGGCGCTGAACTTGAC
Source organism: Pseudomonas sp. EGD-AK9 (assembly GCF_000465935.2). Lineage (NCBI taxonomy): Bacteria > Pseudomonadati > Pseudomonadota > Gammaproteobacteria > Pseudomonadales > Pseudomonadaceae > Pseudomonas > Pseudomonas sp. EGD-AK9. Next base: position 3,037 of record NZ_AVOF01000046.1, on the reverse strand, counting down.
CATGGCCTTCTGCCCGGGATGCAGGAAGGCTACGTCCTGCGGGCGCACCTTGGCCTCGATCAGCAGGCTGTCGTCCAGCGGCACGATCTCCAGCATGTCGTTGCCCGGCTGCACCACGCCGCCGATGGTGTTGACCTTGAGCTGCTTGATCACCCCGCGCACCGGCGACACGACGGTAGTGCGAGTGACCTTGTCCTGGATGGCGACGCTGGTGGCGGTGATCTTCTGCAGTTCGGTGCGCAGCTCGTTGAGCTCCTTGAACGCCTCGGCGCGGAAGCTCAGCTCGGACTCCTCCATCTTGCTCCTGATCTCGCTCATCGCCGCCTCGGCGCGGGGAATGGCCAGGTTGGTCGCCTCCAGCGAGCCGCGCACCTCGACCACGCTGCGACGCAGGCGCAGCACCTCGACCTCGGAAATCGCCCCGGAGGCTACCAGCGGCTGCGACATGTTCAGCTCCTGCTGCAGCAGGCCGAGGCTGGAACGGTACTGCTGGGCCTTGGAGCGGAATTCGGCCAGCTCCTGCTCCTTCTGCCGCAGCTGTTCGCCGAGGGTGCGCTGCTCGCTTTTCAGGCGCTGCTGGCGCGAGTGGTACAGCGCCAGCTGGTCTTCGGCCAGCTGCGGTGCATCGCGGGTGATCTCCTCGGGCAGCTGCGGTTCGCGGCCCTCGGCCTCGGCGCTGAGGCGTTCGAGGCGGGCGATCAGTGCCAGGCGGTCGGCTTCCGTCTCGCCGCGGTTGGAGAGGAAGCGGGTGTCGTCCAGGCGTAGCAGCACGTCGCCCTTGTTCACCACCTGGCCCTCGCGCACGAAGATCTCGCTGACGATGCCGCCTTCGAGGTTCTGGATCACCTGCACCTTGCTCGAGGGAATCGCCTTGCCCTCGCCGGTGGTGACCTCCTCGAGCACCGCGAAATGCGCCCAGAGCAGCGCGGCGAGCAGGCAGGCGCTGACTGCCCAGACGGTGGCGCGGGTCAGCCAGGGCGAATCCTCGAGGATGGCGCCTTCCACCTCGGGCATGAACTCGGTGTCCTGGCGCCGCTGGCGCAGGCTGCCGAAATAGTCGCGCAGGCTGTGTTCCATGCTCGCCTCCTAGCTCGGCGAGGGGCCGACGCGGCCCTTGCGCAGAGCTTCGATCACCGCGTCCTTCGGCCCGTCGGCGACCACGTGGCCGTTGTCCAGCACGGCCAGGCGGTCGACCAGGCTGAGCATCGAAGCGCGGTGGGTGATGAGGATCAGGGTCTTGCCCTGCACCCATTTGTGCAGACGCTGGCGTAGCAGGTCCTCGCTGGTGTTGTCCATGGCGCTGGTGGGTTCGTCGAGCACCAGGATCGGCGGGTCGAGCAGCAGCGCGCGGGCCAGCAGCACGGCCTGGCGCTGGCCGCCGGAGAGCAGCTGGCCGCGTTCGCCCACCGGGCGGTCGAAGCCTTGCGGGTGCTGTCGGGCCAGGTCGATCACCCCGGTCAGTTCGGCCACTTCGAGCATGCGCGCGTCGCTGACGTAGCGTGCGCCGAGGGTCAGGTTGTCGCGCAGGCTGCCGGCCAGCAGCGGCAGGTCGTGGGCGACGTAGCCGATCTGGTGGCGCAGGTCGGCGACATCGAGCTGGCGCAGGTCGAGGTTGTCCAGCAGGATCTGCCCCTCGTCGGCGCTGTAGAAGGCCATGATCAGGCGCGCCAGGGTGCTCTTGCCCGAGCCGCTGCGGCCGATGATGCCGAGGTGTTCGCCGGCGGCCAGGTGCAGGCTGACGTTGCTCAGCGCCGGGGCGCTCTGCCCCGGGTAGCGGAAGCTGACCTGGCGGATGTCCAGGGCGCCCTTGAGCTGGGTGCGCTCCAGCGGCCGCTGCTTGTCCTGGCGCTCCTGCGGCAGGGCCATCAGCGCGTCGGTGCTGGTCATGGTCAGGCGCGCCTGCTGGTAGCGGGTGATCAGCCCGGCGATCTGCCCCAGCGGGGCGAGGATGCGGCTGCCGAGCATGTAGCAGGCGACCAGGGCGCCGACGCTGAGGTTGCCGGCGATGATCGCGTAGACCCCGGCGACTATGGTGGCCATGCCGGCGAACTGCTGGAGGAACAGGGTGCCGTTGGTGGCCAGCGCCGAGAGGAAGCGCGCGTGGCTGTCCAGGCGGGTGAGGGCGCCGTGGGTCTTCTCCCACTGGTGCTGGCGTTCGCTCTCGGCGCCGCAGGCCTTGAGGGTTTCCAGGCCGCCGAGGGTCTCGATCAGCAACGCCTGGCGCTGCGAGGCCAGTTGCAGGCTCTTCTCCACGGTGTCGCGCAGGCGCATCTGGATGATGAAGGCGAACAGCGCGGTGAGCGGGAAGGCCAGCAGCGGGATCAGCACCAGCCAGTCGCCGATCAGCCAGATCACCAGGATCATCAGGAAGGAGAAGGGCAGGTCGATCAGGCTGGTCAGGGTCACCGCGGTGAGGAAGTCGCGCAGGCCCTGGAAGTCGTGGATGCTCTGGGCGAAGCCGCCGATGCTGGCCGGGCGGGCCTTCATCGCCATGCCGGTGATGCGCTCGAACAGGGTGGCCGAGAGCACCACGTCGGTCTTCTTGCCGGCGGTGTCGAGCAGGTGCGCGCGCAGCACCTTGAGCAGCATCTCGAAGCAGGTGCCGATCAGCAGACCGACGGCCAGCACCCAGAGTGTGGCGGTGGCCTGGTTGGGCACCACGCGGTCGTAGGTCTGCATGACGAACAGCGGCACCATCAGGCCCAGCAGGTTGATTAGCAGGCTGGCCAGCAGCGCATCGGCGTAGAGCCAGCGCGACAGCTTGAGGGTATCGCGGAACCAGGCTTCGAGGCGCGGCACCAGCGGCGTGCGTGCCTCCTCCAGTTCATGCCGCGGGCGGGCGAAGAAGGCCTGGCCGCTGTACTCGGCGGCCAGTTGCTCGCGCCCGACCCACTGTTCGCCGCCGTCGGCCTCGCACGGCAGGATTTGCGCCTGGTCGTTCGCTCCCCATTGGCGCAGCACGGCGCTGCGGCCATCCTTGAGCAGCAGCAGCACCGGCAGGTTGAGTGCGGAGATGCTGGCCAGGTCGCGAAACAGC
>NZ_AVOF01000045.1:0-11782 GCF_000465935.2 Pseudomonas sp. EGD-AK9 | reverse complement strand
GGCGCTGGCGTCGCGGTCGGCCTGCTGCGCGGTGTGCGCGGCGTGCTCGGCATCCGCCGAGACCTGCACCACGGCCTGGGTCAGCTGTTCGATGGCGCCGCCCATCTGCGCGGTCGCCCCCAGCAGCGCCTCGGCGCACTGGTTCAGCTCGGCGGTGGAGCGGCTCAGGTGACGGCTGGTGTCGTGCAACTCGCCGCCGGCGGCGACCACCCGGCTGACCAGTTGATCGAGCAAACCGAGAAAGCGGTTGAAGCGCTGCGCCAGGCGATTGCCAGCGCCGCTGCGGTAGGCCAGATCGACCGGCTCGCCCTCGCGCAGCAGGTGCGCCGAGGTGCGCTGCAGGTCCTCGCTGGCCGCCGCCTCGCGCGCACCGTGCACGGCCAGTACCAGCAGCACCAGGGTTTCCGCCACCACGTAGGCGGCGTGGATGAAGATCACCGGCCAGCCGCCGTCGCCGCGCACCACCCAGACCTGGGCGCCGCCCTGCTGCAGGGCGAAGAACGCCACGTGATGCACGGCGATGACCGCGGCCGCGCAGAGAATCGGCAGCCAGTCGCGGTAATAGAGCAGAAAGGCCAGCAGCACGAAGACGCTGAAGTGCATCTCCAGCATGCCGTGGCTCTGCTGGATATGCAGCGCGGCCAGCACCATGAAGGCCACGCCCATCAGGCAGCGGTAGGCGCGGCTGCCGCCGATCAGCCGGTACAGCAGGCTCAGGCTCGAGGCCGTGCCGCCGCCGATCACCAGCGCGGCGGCCCAGGTGTCGTGCCAGAAGGCCAGGCCGAAGGCATACAGGGTGATGAGCCAGAGCACCCCGAGCATCAGGCGGTCGGCTTGCAGATGGAATTGACTGAACATGAGAAGCCTCCCTGGCAGGCACGCGAATGGGCGATTTGTTCTTATTGGCGACTGAAATCTAGCACGCTTGTGCAATAAAGCGACGCTAGACACGAGCAAAGTGCCACTACAGCAAACCTTCACGCCCTGCCGCCCTCCCTTTACCCGCTACGCGCGCTGGGCCAGACTCGCAGCACCCTCCCTCCGCCCTGGATCGCATCATGGCCCTGCATACCTGGTTGCTGTTTCTCGTCGCCGTGATCGGCCTGTCGCTGACGCCCGGCCCCAACGGCCTGCTGGCGCTGACCCACGGCGCGCTCTACGGTCACCGCAAGGCCAGCTGGACGGTGTTCGGCGGCGTGCTCGGCTTCGCCCTGCTGATGGCCCTGTCGATGTTCGGCCTGGCCGCCCTGCTCAAGGCCTCGGCCGATGCCCTGCTGGTGCTCAAGTGGATCGGCGGCGCCTACCTGATCTGGCTCGGCATCCAGCTCTGGCGGGCGCCGGCGCTGCACCTGACGGTCGCCGGCCAGGGCGCGCAGAAACCCGCCGCCGCGCTGTTTCGCCAGGGCCTGCTGGCGGCGCTGTCCAACCCCAAGGTGATCCTGTTCTTCGGCGCCTTCCTGCCGCAGTTCCTCGACCCGGCGCGCAGCCTGTGGCAGCAGTTCGCGGTGATGGCGCTGACCTTCGCCCTGGTCGAAGGCCTGGTGGAATACCTGCTGGCGCGCATGGCGCAGCGCATCCGTCCCTGGCTGGAGCGCAGCGGCCGCGGCTTCAATCGCGGCTGCGGCGGCCTGTTCGCGCTGATGGGCGCCGCCCTGCCGCTGAGCCGCTGAGCCGCTGAGGGGCCGCTACTTGCCCGATTTCAGCCGACTGAAGGCGCGGGTCAGGGCGCGGTTGAACTCGCGGCCGTTGTCGTTCTTGCTGTACAGCGTGGCGCGCAGCTCGGCCGGCGGGTAGGTGCCGGGGTCGGCGAGCAGCGCCGGGTCGACGAAGGCGTCGGCCGCCGGCACCGCGTTGGCGTAGTAGATGCTGTTGCTGATGGCACCGATCACCTCGGGGCTCATCAGGTGGTCCATCAGCGCCAGGCCGGCCTCGGGGTGCGGCGCATCCGCCGGGATGACCATGGCGTCGAACCAGATCAGCGCGCCCTCGTGGGGGATGCGGTAGCTCAGTCGGTAGTCCTTACCGGCCTGCTCGGCCTGCGCCGCGGCGATGGCGACGTTGCCGTTCCAGGCCATCGCCAGGCAGGTGTTGCCGTTGGCCAGGTCGCTGATATTGCGGTCGTTGTCGAAGTAGCGGATATGCGGCCTGACCTTGGCCAGGTGGGCCTCGGCGGCCTTGAGGTCATCGAGGTTCTGCCGGTTGATATCCAGCCCCAGGTAGCGGAAGGCGGCGGCGAACACCTCGTTGGGGTCGTTGAGCAAGCTCACCCCGCAGTCGGCGAAGCGCGCCACCACGGCCGGGTCCATCAGCATCGCCCAGCTGCCGGTCGGCGCGTCGCTCATGCGCGCGGCGATGGCCTCCTGCTGGTAGCCGAAGCCGGTGGTGCCCCAGACGTACAGCCCGGCGTAACGGTTGCCCGGATCGAAGGTGGCCATGTGCGCGGTGAACTCCGCATCCAGCCCGGCGAAGTGCGGCAGGCGCGACTTGTCCAGCTCCTGCAGCGCGCCGCTGGCGATGGCCCGGCTCAGGTGCTGGCCGGCGGTCAGCACCAGGTCGTAGCCGCTGCCGCCGGTGAGCAGCTTGGTTTCCACGGTTTCCAGCGAATCGAAGTGATCGACCACCACGCGGATGCCGGTCTTGGCCTCGAAGGACGCCAGGGTGTCCGGCGCCAGGTACTCGTTCCAGATATACAGATTGACCTGCTTGGCGGGCTCCGCCGCCTGCGCGGCGGCGGACAAGCCGAGGGCAATGCAGAGTGCGGACAGACGCATGGCTACACCTCCTGGCGCTGGAACGCGGCGTATTGCGGCATGGTGATGCAGGCGACGTTGCCGCCGCCGAGGAGGATCTCCCGCGAATTCTCGATGCCGAGGATGCGGTGCCTGGGGAACAGCTCGGCCAGGGTGGCCTGGGCGATGCGGTCGTTGGCGTCGCCGAACAGCGGCACGACGATGGCCGAATTGCCGGCGTAGTAGTTGATGTAGGAGGCGCAGATCTGCGTGCCGGCCTGACGGGTGTGGGTGGCGTCGTCCTGGTCCAGGCCCTCGGCCTCGGCCGCCGTCCACTCCAGTACGCGCGGTTGCGGCAGCTTGTGCACCTCCAGCGCGCGGCCACGGGCGTCGCGGGTGCTGCGCAGGATGTCGTAGGCCTCCTGGTAGATCTCCCACTGCGGGTCGCGGCGGTCGTCGGTCCACTGCATCACCACCACGCCGGGGCGGACAAAGCAGGCCAGGTCGTCGATATGGCCGTCGGTTTCATCGAACTTGCAACCGCGCGGCAGCCAGATCACCTGCTCGGCGCCCAGGTAGTCCTGCAGGCGGCGGGTCATCTCGTCCTTGCCCAGGTGGGCGTTGCGGTTGCGGTTGAGCAGGCATTGCTCGGTGGTCAGCAGGGTGCGCTGACCATCGCTCTGGATGCCGCCCATCTCGGCGATAAAGGGCGCGCGGTAGCGGGCATAGCCTTCGATCTCGAGGATCTTCTGGGCGATCTGGTCGTCCTTGTCCCAGGGGTAGTAGAGGCCGCCATCGAGGCCGCCGTAGGCGTTGAACTCGAAGTCCACGCCGCGCACTTCGCCGGACTCGTCGTTGACCAGGAAGGCCGGGCCGCTGTCGCGGAACCAGGTGTCGTTGCAGGTCATCTCGACCACCCGCACCTGGGCCGGCAACTGGCGGCGGGCGTTGGCGTACTGCGCCGCCGAAGCGCACACAGTGACCGGCTCGCTGCTGGCGATGGCGCTGACGATCTCCACCCAGACCTTCTGCGCCGGCTTGCCGCCGTTGCGCCACACGTCCGGGCGCTCCGGCCAGCCGAGCCAGCAGCGGGCCTTGGGTTCGAATTCACCGGGCAGGCGGAAGCCGTCGGCCTTGGGCAGGGAGGTCAGGGTACGGGCCATTGCTAGGTACTCGTCGGTGGCTGGAGATGAGCCGACAGTACCCGCGGCAGAGCGACCGCGACCAATGACCATTATCGCGGGATAGCTGAATTCAATTCACAGGTCGGCCAGCTGATCGGTGAACCATTCGATGAAGCTGGCCACCGCCGGTTTATCCAGACGCAGGCGTTCGCAGACCAGCGCGTACTGCCCGAGCGAGGCCACCTGGGCGGCGAACGGGCGCACCAGGCGGCCGCTGGCCAGGTCCTCGGCGCTGGTCAGGTTGTCGCCGATGGCCACGCCCTGACCGCGCGCGGCGGCCTCCATGGTCAGCCCGGCATGGCCGAGGTAGAGGTGGCGCGCCGGCTGGATGTCGCCGGCGTGGGTGGTCAACCAGGCGGTCCAGGTCTTGCCGTCCTGGTCGTCGTGCAGCAGGCAGTGGCGGGCGAGATCGCGCGGGTGCTTGAGCGGCAGCTGGTTGAACAGGCCGGGGCTGCAAACCGGGAAGAACTGCAGGGTCGGCAGCGGCCGCACGAAGTAGGCGCTGGCGTCCTCGGGGCCGGTGCCGTAGGTGATCGCCAGGTCGATCTCGGCACCGGGCAAGGGCGCCTCCAGTGGCTGCTCGTGCAGGTGCAGGGTGATCTGCGGGTGGCGTTCGGCGAAATCGGCCAGGCGCCCGACCAACCACTTCTGCGCCAGCTCCACGGTCACCGCGATGCGCAGCTGCGCCTGCGAGCCGGGGTCGCGCAGTTCGTCGCAGGCCTCACCGATCAGCTCGAAGGCCTGCTGCAGGCTGTGCAACAGACGCCGCGCCTGCGCCGTCGGCCGCACCTGACGGCCCTCGCGCTGGAACAGCGCGGTACCGAGCTGCTCCTCCAGCTGGCGAATCTGGTGGCTGACCGCGCTGTCGGTGACGCACAGCTCGGCGGCGGCGCGGCCGAAGTGGGCGTGGCGCGCGGCGGCCTCGAAGGTACGCAGGGCGGTGAGCGAAGGCAGGCGGCGCATGGCGATCCCGGTTCCGGCAAAAGCCGCATCCTGGCTCAGGATAAACAGGCCGGCAAGCGCTGCGCATGGCTCTCCCGCCCCCCTACTCCCGGCGCCTCCGCAAGCTCTGCCATGGCCAGTTGCTACGCTCGCCGACCGGGGCGAGCGTGCGCTGGAGAGCGGAATACCCCTAAAGTTCTGGTGATCTGACAGACGCAGCCGCCACCCTCGGCGCCGGTATCTCGCAGCCGGCCTGCGTCGAGGGGGACTCCTGCGCCGCTGGGCTGTGACTGTAGGGCCAGGAGTGGATCGCTTGGCTGAGCGCGACATTCACCACCGGCGCCTCCAATTCCTCGAGATGGGTGAGGACATCCTCGGGCTTGAGCACCAGGACGTCGCAGTCCAGGCTGTCGAGCACCGTCTCGGCGGTGTTGCCGATCAGCGCACCGCTCAGACCGCTGCGCCCCACGCTGCCGATCACACACAGCGCCACCTCGAGGCGCCTGGCAATGGCCGGGATCAGCGACTCCGCCGGTCCTTCCTCGATATGCAGGCGGACGTCCTCGATATTGAATTCGGCCTGCAGCGCCTTGCAGTGTTCCACATACATCGAGCGAATGCTCTCCTTGACCTGGTACACCGGATCCCCCGCCATCTGCTGCGGACAGGGATAGGCGGACATCAGGTGCAGGGTACCGCCGGTCATGCGGGCGATATCGTAGCCGTGGCCGACGATCCCGGCGTGCAGCAGCCGGTGGCTGATGTCCTCGTTGCCGGCGTCGATCGCCGCGAGGATGCTGCCGCCGAGCCAGGACGTCGCCGACTTGACGATCAGCACTGGGCAGGGGCAGTGACGCAGCAACTTCCAGTCTTCGGACGGCAGGAAGGTCTTGAGCAGCGGGTTGTCCGGGCGGTGCTGCTTGATCACCAGCCCGCAACCCTGAGCCTGCTGTACGGCGATGATGGTGCGGTGCTCGCACGGGCTCCACACCTGTTCGCCAGTGACATTGAAACCCTCACGGCGTAGGTCGTCCACCACCGCCTGCAGATGGGCATCGGCGTCATTCTTTTTGTCGCAAATCAGCAAGTGCAGGTGAGACTGGGTGGAACTGGCAATCAACTTAGCTCTATTTAGTATTATTGGTTCAGGTTGCTTTACATCCATCACAACCAATGTGTTTCGGATGGTATGCATCTTCTGCGTCCTGTAAGTTTAATTAACTTATACCGGCCTCATGAACTTTACAGAGCCATACGACTCCTTTGTCCTTTTCGCAATCCGTGTTCTGACCGGATATCGTGGAAACTGCTCAAGCTGCCCTATCGCAGGAAACGAGAGTACCGCCGAACCCCTGCGGCAAATACCGCACTACTGCTGCCGAGATTGCTCCGCGCCTGCAATGGCGTGGACAAAACGAGATCGACCGAATGCTGGCGCATAGGGTAACGCTACCGAACGCTGCGCCAAGAACCGGCCCTTGACAATCAAGTCAATGCGATAAATAACCCCGCCCGACAACTTTGTATTTTGGTGACTGTTTTCACGACCGACAAGTCCGCTGGTCGCACACCCAATTTATTTATCGCATAAGCAGAAAAGTCCTTATACGAAGTATTGGAAAAACAATAAGTCAAATAACTTGGCGAAGCGCGAGAAAACGCCCCGAGCCCACCAGGCCAGACTCAGCGTCAGTGAGTTTCGGGCAGGATATCGAAGCCGCCCTTGTTCTGGCTGACGATACGGAAGGCATGGCTTTCGCCGGCCTTGACCGGCACCGCCAACTCGCGCAGCAGGCGGCCCATGCTGCACAGGGTGTCGTCCTGCTTGTCCAGGGTGATGCCCACCACGCGGGTGCCGGGCCGCACCTGGAAGGTCGCCACCTCGCCGACGCCGATGCGCGCGGCGACCTGGCGATCCACTTCGATGGCCACGTAGCAGCCGCCGCCCAGCATGCCGAAGTCGCGATTGACCACGATCTGCGCGCTGCCCGCGCGGGCCTCCTGAAAGGCCAGCAGACGCTCGGCCGGCACCGGGCGGACATGTTCCGGGTCGCCGCGAAAGGACGAGCAGCCGGCCAGCAACAACAACGGCAGAACGATAGGCAGCGAACGCATGAGGCCCTCCATGGGCGCGGTGGATGCCGTCTGAGTATTGGCGTGGGAAAGCCATCGGGCAAGCCATCGATCACGGCGATGCACCCCGGCCAGGCCCCGCAGGCTGTCGCGGGGCCGCCTAGGCCGCGCGCATCACCGGCACCGGTAGCGCGATAGACGCGAACTATCGCCCGCAAACGAGCGCGCAGCCGGCACAGGCCGAGGCAAATTGGTAAACTCGCGCCATCGTTGCCCGGAGTCCCTATGCGCGAAGAACTGAACCAAGGCCTGATCGACTTTCTCAACGCCTCGCCTACCCCCTTTCATGCCACCACCAGCCTGGCCATGCGCCTGGAGGCGGCCGGTTATCGTCACCTCGACGAGCGCGCGCCCTGGCACACCGAGGCCGGCGGCCGCTACTACGTGACCCGCAACGACTCCTCGCTGATCGCCTTCAAGCTCGGCAAGCGCCCGGCCGTCGACGGCGGCATTCGCCTGGTCGGTGCGCATACCGACAGCCCCTGCCTGCGGGTCAAGCCCAACCCCGAGCTGCAGCGCCAGGGCTTCTTCCAGCTCGGCGTGGAAGTCTACGGCGGCGCCCTGCTCGCCCCCTGGTTCGACCGCGACCTGTCGCTGGCCGGCCGCGTGACCTACCGCCGCGACGGCAAGGTCGAGAGCCAGTTGATCGACTTCTACCAGCCCATCGCCGTGATCCCCAGCCTGGCCATCCACCTCAACCGCGAAGCCAACCAGGGCTGGGCGATCAACCCGCAGAACGAGCTGCCGCCGATCCTCGCTCAACTGGCCAGCAGCGAGACCGCCGACTTCCGCGCCCTGCTCAGCGAACAGCTGGCCATGGAGCACGACTTCAATGCCGATGCGGTGCTGGACTACGAGCTGAGTTTCTACGACACCCAGAGCGCCGCTATCGTCGGCCTCAATCAGGATTTCATCGCCGGCGCGCGCCTGGACAACCTGCTGTCCTGCTACGCCGGCCTGCAGGCGCTGATCGACTCCAGCGACGAGGAAACCTGCGTGCTGGTCTGCACCGACCACGAAGAGGTCGGTTCCTGCTCGGCCTGCGGCGCCGACGGTCCCTTCCTCGAACAGGTACTGCGCCGCGTGCTGCCGGAGGGCGATGCCTTCGTGCGGACCATCCAGCGTTCGCTGCTGGTGTCGGCCGACAACGCCCACGGCGTGCATCCCAACTATGCCGACAAGCATGACGGCAACCACGGGCCCAAGCTCAACGCCGGCCCGGTGATCAAGATCAACAGCAACCAGCGCTACGCCACCAACAGCGAGACCGCCGGCTTCTTCCGCCACCTGTGCCTGGAGAACGAGGTGCCGGTGCAGAGCTTCGTGGTGCGCAGCGACATGGCCTGCGGCTCCACCATCGGCCCGCTCACCGCCAGCCAGCTGGGCGTACGCACCGTCGATATCGGCCTGCCCACCTTCGCCATGCACTCGATCCGCGAACTGGCCGGCAGCCACGACCTGGAGCACCTGGTGAAAGTGCTGAGTGCGTTTTACTCCAGCCCCGAATTGCCCTGAGAGCGAGCCCCGCGATGATCGAACATATCCGCAACAGCCTGCAGGAAGCCCAGCGCGCGCTGGAGGCCTTCCTCGCCAACCAGCAGACCCTGGGCAATATCCAGCAGGCCGCCGAGCTGCTGATCGAAAGCTTCGAGGCCAAGGGCAAGGCGTTTTCCTGCGGCAACGGCGGCTCGATGTGCGACGCCATGCATTTCGCCGAGGAACTGACCGGGCGCTACCGCAACAACCGCCCCGGCATCGCCGCGGTGTCGATCAGCGACCCCAGCCATATCAGCTGCGTGGCCAACGACTTCGGCTACGACCACATCTTCTCGCGCTATATCGAGTCCCATGGCCGCGCCGGCGACGTGCTGATCGCCATCAGCACCAGCGGCAAGAGCCCCAACGTGGTCAAGGCCGCCGAAGCGGCCAAGGCGCTGGGGGTGAAGGTGGTGGCCTTGACCGGCAAGCCCGGCTCGCTGCTGGAGAGCCTGGCGGACGTGTGCATCTGCGCGCCCGGCGGCGACTACGCCGACCGCGTGCAGGAGCTGCATATCAAGGTGCTGCACATCCTCATCGAGCTGATCGAGCGCAAGCTCAGCCCGCAGAACTACGCCTGAACCCGGGCGCCCCGCTCGCTAGCGGTCGATCACCTGCCCACGCATCGGCGCCAGGCGCGCCAGCAGGCGGTTCTGCGCCGGCGTCGGCACCCCCTCGGCGTCCATCGCGTCCTGCAGGTGCTCGACCAGGGCGTTGAAATCGCTGGGGGTCAGGCGCAGGCCCTTGTGGCTCTCCTCCATGCTGTCGCCGGTGTAGACGCAGGGGCCGCCGCTCTCGAAGCACAGCTGCTCGATGAGTTTGTCGCGCAGGCGCTCGATGTCGATATCGAGAAAGTGCCGGGCGATGCGCGGATCGCGCGCACTGCCCAGCAGCATGCCCTCGACTATCCGCACGATACCCGGCTCCGCACCCAGGGCGCGGTACAGGCCGTCGTCGCGCGGCGCCTGCTGGGCGCAGGCCGCCAGCAGCAGCGGCAGGCAGAGCATGGCCAGGCGCATGTTCAGAAACTCCCCTGCACGGACAGGTACACGCCGTCCTGGTGGTCCAGCGTGGCGATCTCGCCGAGCCGCGCGTAGGCCAGCACCAGGGCCAGGTGCTTGTTCGGAAAGTAGCCGACGAACAGATCGGCCCAGTCGCTCTCGCCGGCGAAACTCAGGTTGTCGGGCTTTTCCCGGTACTCGATGCCCACCGCCCAGTGCCGATCCAGCAGCACCGCCACCGAGCCCTCCTTGAGCCAGGAATGGCGGTCGCGGCGGTCGCCGCCGAAGCCCAGCAGGCCCAGTTCGTTGGCCCGGCTGTAGCGCAGGTTGGCGTTGAGCAGCAGGTTGTAGCCGAAGGCGCCGCCGAGAATCAGCCGGCTGGCCGCCAGGTAGCCTTCGCTGTCCTCGCGACGCTGCGCGCCGACCAGGCTGGGCACCCGGAAGTCGCGCTGGCGCTTGTGCTGCAGGCCGAGGGAAATCTGCGGCAGGCGGTCGTAGATCAGGTCGCCGACCAGGCGCAGCTTGAGGCCGAGCACGTCCTGGCTGAGGCTGTTGTCCGGCAAGTGCAGGTCGCGCGCCAGGGTGCCGAGGTCGAAGCGCTGGCGCGCGTAGGACAGCTCGATGCGGTTGCCGTAGGCCGCCGCCACACCGGCCACGTCGAGGCGGTAGTCGCCGGTCTCGACGCGGGTGGCGAACACGTCCGCGCCCCATTCGCCGCGCTCGCCGTAACCGGCCAGCACCGCCCAGGGCATGATCCCGCCGCCGGCGGTTCCCTCCAGGCTGGTGGCGCCGCCGGTGGCCAGCAGGCGACCTTCGCCGGCGGCGGCCAGCTCGGCGCACAGGCACAGGCCCGACAGACAGGCGAGTCGCATGCTTCAGTGCACCTTGGCCAGGGGGGAACGATAGGGTTGCGCCAGCCAGGCCTCGAAGGCCGCGGCGGCCAGCGGCCGGCTGATCAGGTAGCCCTGCGCGGTGTCGCAGTGCCAGCGCTGCAACAGGCTCAGGCTGGGCGCCAGTTCGACGCCCTCGGCCACCACCTTGAGGCCCAGGCTGTGGCTCATTTCGATGGTCGAGCGGACGATCACCGAGTCCTCGCTGTGGTCGTCCAGCTCGCGCACGAAACTCTGGTCGATCTTCAGTTCCTGCACCGGCATGCGCTTGAGCTGCGCCAGCGAGGAGTAGCCGGTGCCGAAATCGTCCACCGACAGGCCGATGCCGCAGCCGCGCAGGCCGTGCAGCACCTGCAGCGCGCGCTCGGGGTCGAGCATCACGCCGCTCTCGGTGATCTCGAAGATCAGCTGCTCCGGCGCCACCCGGTAGTGCGCCAGCAGCGCGCCGACCCGCGCCGGCAGGTCGGCGTCGAGCAGGTCTGCAGTGGAGATGTTCAGCGACAGCTGCACCCAGACGCCGCGCCCGTCCCATTCCTGCAACTGGCGCATGGCCTCCTCGATGACCCAGGCGGTGAGCAGCTGGATGCTGCCGGTGCGCTCGGCCAGCGGGATGAATTCGCCGGGCGAGACCATGCCCAGCTGCGGGTGCTGCCAGCGCAGCAGCGCCTCGGCCTGGCGCACGAGGCCCTCGCGGATGTCCAGCTTGGGCTGGTAGTGCAGCAGCAGCTGGCCCTGCGCGGCGGCGTGGCGCAGGTCGCGGATCAGGCGGATCTGCCGCTGCTGGGCGGCGTCGCGGCCCTGCTGGTAGAGCTGCAGGCGACCGGGGTGCTGGGCGGCGTCCTGCATGGCGATGCGCGCACGGCGCAGCAGATCGTCCGGCGTGTCACCGTCGGCCGGGTAGGCGGCGATGCCGATACGGCAGTCCAGGGCGACGTCCAGGGTGCCGATGCGCAGCGGCTTGAGCAGCAGCTGGTGCAGGCGGTCGGCGCTGGCCACCGCGCTGTCGCCATCGCACTGCTCCAGCAGCAGGAGGAACTCGTCGCCCAACAGGCGCGCCAGGCTGTCTCCGGGGCGCAGGGTCGCTTGCAGGCGCCGGGCCAGCTGCTGCAGGGCCAGGTCGCCGCCGCCCTGGCCGCAGCTCTCGTTGATCGCGGCGAAGTTGCCCACGCCCAGGTACAGCAGCGCGGTGGGTCGCCCGGCGGTGATCGCGCTGCCCAGCCGTTCCAGCGCCAGGGTGCGGTTGGGCAGACCGGTCAGCGCGTCGTGCAGGGCGTTGTGCGCCAGCTGCCGCTCACGCTCGGCGATGCCGCGCTGCATGTCGTTGACCGCCAGCGCCAGCAGGCCCAGCTCGTCGCTGCGGGCCAGGG
>NZ_AVOF01000044.1:0-11826 GCF_000465935.2 Pseudomonas sp. EGD-AK9 | reverse complement strand
GGCCCGCCTCGCCGTCGAGCAGGCCGGTGGCGATGGCCGCGGCGATGGCATCCTGGCCGGGGGCCGGTTGCAGGCTGCCGTCCTTGAGCGCCTGCTGCAGGCGCTTGCGTGCATCGCGGCTGGCGTCGATCAGCTGCAGCGCGTGTTGCAGGGCACCGACCGCATCCTGCTCGGCTTGCGGCCGGTAGCAGCCGGCAAGCAGCGCCTCCAGCGCCGGATCGCCGGCCGGACGGCCGAGAATCGCCGCCACTTCGGCGTCCAGCGCGTCGCTCGGGCCGCGGTGACGGCGGCCGAGGGGGAACACCAGGATCTTGAGCAGGCAGCCGAAGGCGCGATTGGGGAAGTTGGCCAGCAGCTCGGTCAGGGCCCGTTCGGCGTGGAACAGGTTTTCCTCCATGGCCCAGCGCACCAGCGGCTGCACGGCTTGCGGGTAGTCCAGGTCGTGGTAGCGCTTGAGCGCCGCCGAGCCCAGGTAGAGGTGGCTGAGCGCATCGCCCAAACGCGCGGACAGGCGTTCGCGGCGCTTCAGCTCGCCGCCCAGCAGCATCATGCTGCTGTCGGCGCACAGGGCGAAGGCCGCGGCCAGGCGGCCGAGGGCGCGGAAGTAGGCTTGGCTGAGGTTGTCGCCGGGGGCCTGGCCGAAGCGTCCCAGGCTCAGGCCGAGCAGCAGGCTGCTGGCGGCGTTGCCGACGGCGAAGCCGATATGGCGCAGCAGCAGGGCATCGAACTCGGCCAGCGCCTGGTCCTTGTCGTCGCGCCCGGCCAGGGCCATTTCCTTGAGCACATAGGGATGGCAGCGGATGGCGCCCTGGCCGAAGATCATCAGGTTGCGCGAGAGGATGTTGGCGCCTTCCACGGTGATGGAGATCGGCGCGCCTTGCCAGGCGCGGCCCAGGTAGTTGCTCGGGCCCATGATGATGCCCTTGCCGCCGTGCAGGTCCATGGCGTGGCTGACGCACTCGCGGCCGCGTTCGGTGAGGTGATACTTGAGGATGGCCGACAGCACCGAGGGCTTCTCGCCGAGGTCGACGGCACTGGCGGTGAGGATGCGCGCGCTGTCCATCAGCCAGGTGTTGCCGCCGATGCGCGCCAGGGCCTCCTGAATGCCTTCGAAGGCGGCCAGCGGCACGCCGAACTGTTCGCGGATCTGGCTGTACTGGCCGCTGACCAGGCTGGCGAGCTTGGCCGCACCGGTGCCGCCGGCGGGCAGGGAAATGGAACGGCCGACCGACAGGCAGTTCATCAGCATCATCCAGCCCTTGCCCAGGTACTCCTGGCCGCCGATCAGGTAGTCGAGCGGGATGAACACGTCCTTGCCGCTGTTCGGCCCGTTCATGAAGGCGGCGCCCAGCGGCAGGTGGCGACGGCCGATCTCCACCCCGGGAGTGTCAGTAGGCACCAGCGCCAGGCTGATGCCGAGGTCTTCCTGCTCGCCCAGCAGGTGCTCGGGGTCATAGGCCTTGAAGGCCAGGCCGAGCAGGGTGGCCACCGGCGCCAGGGTGATGTAGCGCTTTTCCCAGTTCAGGCGCAGGCCGATGACTTCCTCGCCGTGCCACTGGCCCTTGCAGACGATGCCGGTGTCCGGCATGGCGCCGGCGTCGGAGCCGGCCAGCGGGCCGGTGAGGGCGAAGCAGGGAATGTCCTCGCCGCTGGCCAGGCGCGGCAGATGGTGCTGGCGCTGCGCATCGGTGCCGTAGTGCAGCAGCAGTTCGGCCGGGCCCAGGGAGTTGGGCACCATCACGGTGGAGGCCAGGTCGCCGCAGCGGGTCGCCAGTTTCATCGCCACCTGCGAGTGGGCGTAGGCGGAGAAACCCTTGCCGCCGTATTGCTTGGGAATGATCAGGGCGAAGAAGCCGTGCTGCTTGATGTGCTGCCAGGCCTTTTCCGGCAGGTCCAGCTGCTGGCCGACCTGCCAGTCGTTGACCAGGGCGCAGAGCTCTTCGGTGGGGCCGTCGATAAAGGCCTGTTCCTCGTCCGTCAGCTGCGCCTTGGGGTAGGCCAGCAGCTTGTCCCAGTCGGGGTGGCCGCTGAACAGTTCGCCGTCCCACCACACGGTGCCGGCCTCGATGGCGTCACGCTCGGTATCCGACATCGGCGGCAGCACGCGCTGGAACCAGGCGAACAGCGGGCCGCTGAACAGCTGGCGGCGCAGATCGACCAGCAGCACGAAGGCCGCCACGGCACCGGTGAGCGCCCACAGCAGCAGTTGCAACCAGCCCGGCACCGGGCTCAGCAGCGCCATGGCCAGCAGGTAGGCGGCGGTGATGCCCAGCGCGGGCAGGGCGGCACTGCGGCTGTGGGCCAGGTAGGCCACGCCGAGCAGCAGGACCAGTAACCAGATAACGAGCATGTGTGTTCCTCCATGAGTGACAGCGGACGACGCCACGAGCTTAGTCGCGAATTGGCGGCAAGGCGGGGCAGCTTGGCCGGATCGCCGTTTTTATGGCGCGATCGGCGCGCTTAGACTGGGGCAAACCCTTGGGAGCACGACCCATGCAGACCTATCTGCAACCCGGCCGCTTCATTGACAGTGACCACCCTGCGCTAATCGAGTTCGCCGAGCGCTGGCGCGGCGCCGGGCGCGATCCGCGCGACCAGGCCGTGGCGCTGTACCGCGCGGTGCGCGACCTGATCCGCTACAACCCCTATGTGTTCAGCCGCGAGCCGCAGACGCTGAAGGCCAGCCACGCGCTGCTCGCCGGCGAGTCCTACTGCGTACCCAAGGCCAACCTGCTGGCGGCCTGCGCGCGGCATTGCGGTATCCCGGCGCGCATCGGCCTGGCCGACGTGCGCAATCACCTGTCGACGCCGCGCCTGCTGCAGTTGCTGCGCAGCGAGGTGTTCGCCATGCACGGCTACACCGAGCTGTTTCTCGACGGGCGCTGGGTCAAGGCCACGCCGGCCTTCAACGAGGCGCTATGCCGGGTGTTCAAGGTGGCGCCGCTGGAGTTCGACGGTGTCCACGACAGCGTCTTCCATCCCTATAACGACAAGGGCGAGCGCTATATGGAGTACCTGGTCGATCACGGCCAGTTCGCCGACTTGCCCGAGCAGCTGTTCTTCGACCACCTGCAGCGCTGCTATCCGCATCTGTTCGCCGCCGACGCGGCATTCATGAGCGGCGACATGCAGGCCGAGGCGGCTGCTATCGACTGAATCGATAGTCAAGATCGCCAGGGCGGGCTTTTCTCCGCGCGTCGGCCTGGGTAGGGTGCAGGTCGGCATGCGCCGATGGCCGCAACAACCGGTTGCAAATCGTCGCCCCTACCCCCATCTATGCTGACTCCACCCTAGCGCGGGAAACCCCATTTTCATGAGCTCCGCCCTGACCATCCGCCAGTTGACCAAGACCTATGGCAACGGCTTCCAGGCTCTGCACGGCATCGACCTGGACGTCGCCGAAGGCGACTTCTTCGCCTTGCTCGGCCCCAACGGCGCCGGCAAGTCCACCACCATCGGCATCCTCTCCACCCTGGTGAACAAGAGCGGCGGCACGGTCGAGGTGTTCGGCCACGACCTCGACCGCGAGCCGTCGGCGCTCAAGCGCTGCCTGGGCGTGGTGCCGCAGGAATTCAACTTCAACCAGTTCGAGAAGGTGTTCGACATCGTCGTCACCCAGGCCGGCTACTACGGCATTCCGCGCAGCATCGCCAAGGCACGCGCCGAGCAGTACCTGACCCAGCTGGGGCTGTGGGACAAGCGCAACGTCGCCTCGCGCGAGCTGTCCGGTGGCATGAAGCGCCGCCTGATGATCGCCCGCGCGCTGGTGCACCAGCCGCGCCTGCTGATCCTCGACGAGCCCACCGCCGGGGTGGACATCGAGCTGCGCCGCTCGATGTGGAGCTTTCTCACCGAGCTGAACCAGCAGGGCATCACCATCATCCTCACCACCCACTACCTGGAGGAGGCCGAGCAGCTGTGCCGCCACATCGGCATCATCGACCACGGCCGCATCGTCGAACACAGCAGCATGAAGGACCTGCTGAAGAAGCTGCACGTCGAGACCTTCCTGCTCGACCTCAAGGACACTCACCTGGTGGCGCCGCAGCTGCAGGGCTACCCGGCGCGGCTGCTCGACGACCACACCCTGGAGGTGCAGGTGGAGAAGAGCCAGGGTCTCAATGCGCTGTTCCAGCAGCTGGCGCAGCAGCAGGTGGAGGTGCTCAGCCTGCGCAACAAGACCAATCGCCTGGAGGAGCTGTTCGTCTCCCTGGTGGAAAAGAACCTGGCCAAGGTGGCGCCATGAATACCCAGTACCTCAACAGCGAATTCGCCGCCAACCTGGTGGCCCTGCGCACCATCGTCCACCGCGAGGTGCGCCGTTTCCTGCGCATCTGGCCGCAGACCCTGCTGCCGCCGGCGATCACCATGGTTCTGTACTTCGTCATCTTCGGCAACCTGATCGGCCGGCAGATCGGCGACATGGGCGGCTTCAGCTACATGGAGTACATAGTGCCGGGGCTGATCATGATGTCGGTGATCACCAACAGCTACGGCAACGTGGTGTCGAGCTTCTTCGGCAGCAAGTTCCAGCGCAACGTCGAGGAGCTGCTGGTGTCGCCGGTGTCGCCGCACACCATCCTCGTCGGCTTCGTCGTCGGCGGCGTGCTGCGCGGCCTGGCGGTGGGCTTCATCGTCACCCTGCTGTCGCTGTTCTTCACCCACCTGCAGGTGCACCACCTGGGCGTGACGGTGCTGGTGGTGCTGCTGACCGCGACCATCTTCTCCCTGGGCGGCTTCGTCAACGCGGTGTTCGCGCGCAACTTCGACGACATCTCGATCATCCCCACCTTCGTCCTCACGCCTTTGACCTACCTGGGCGGGGTGTTCTATTCGATCACCCTGTTGCCGCCGTTCTGGCAGGCGGTGTCGATGGGCAACCCGATCCTGCATATGGTCAACGCCTTCCGCTACGGCATCCTCGGCGTGTCGGACATCCGCATCGGCGTGGCCATCGGCTTCATGCTGCTGGCCACCGCGGTGCTGTACACCCTGTGCATTCGCCTGTTGGTCAGCGGCCGCGGTATGCGTCAGTAAGGATTTCGCCAGAAGCGCTGGGCCGCGCCTGGCGAGGCCTCAGGCCGCCCAGGGATGGCAGGCCACAAAAACATAGGGAAATATCTTGCCCCGCTGTCATTGAGGGAGCAGAAGGTTAGACTCGGCTTATACATACAAGAGGGGTTGTATATGGCCGTGCTGCTGCGTTCCCTGCCACTGCTGTTGTCGGCGCTGCTGGCCGGTCAGGTGCTAGCCGCTGATGGACCGGTGGTGGAAGTGGTGCCGGTCAAGCAGATGGCGGTGCGCGACGAGCTGATCACCTTCGGCTCGCTGCGCTCCGACGAGTCGGTGATGATCCGCCCGGAAATCGAAGGGCGTCTGGCCAGCCTGCATTTTCGCGAGGGCCAGGCGGTGACCGCCGGCGACCTGCTGGTCAGCCTCGACGATGCCATCGCCCGCGCCGAACTGGCCCAGGCGCGCGCCAACCTCGACCTCGCCGAGAAGAACCACCAGCGCGCGCAGATGCTGTTCCAGCGCGGCGCCAGCAATGCCCAGGCCCTCGACGAGGCGCAGAGCCAGTTGCAGGCCGCCCGCGCCAGCCAGGCGCTGGCCCAGGCGCGGCTCGACAAGACCCAGATCAAGGCGCCCTACGACGGCGTGCTCGGCCTGCGCCAGGCCAGCGTCGGCGACTACCTCAGCGCCGGGCAGAACATCGTCAACCTGGAAGTGCTCGACCCGCTGAAGGTCGACTTCCGCATCCCGCAGAAGGCCGTGGCCCAGGTACGCCTGGGGCAGACGGTGGAAATCAGCCTGGACACCTATCCGGGCGAGCGCTTCCAGGGCGAGATCTTCGCCATCAACCCGCGTCTGGACGAAGTCGGCCGCAGCCAGGCGATCCGCGCCCATATCGGCAACGACGACCGCCGTCTGCGCCCCGGCCAGTTCGTCCGCGTCTCGGTGATCCTCGCCGAGCGCCCCGAGGCGCTGGTGATTCCGGAGGAGGCGGTGATGCCGGTGGGCGAGCAGCTGCTGGTCAACCTGGTGGTGGACGGCAGCGTCGAGCAGCGCGAAGTGCGCCTGGGCAAGCGTTTCGACGGCCTGGTGGAGGTGCGCGAAGGCCTCGAAGGCGACGAGACGGTGATCAGCGCCGGCTGGCAGAAGGTGCGCCCGGGCCTGGCGGTGCGCAGCAAGAGCGGGGAGCGCTAGCGGTGATCCTCTCCGATATCTGCATCCGCCGGCCGGTGTTCGCCACCGTGCTGTCGCTGATCGTGGTGCTGCTCGGGCTGATGGCCTACGACCGCCTCAGCGTGCGCGAATACCCCAATATCGACGTACCCATCGTCACGGTGAACGTGATCTACCCCGGCGCCAGCCCGGAGATCATGGAGTCGCAGGTGGCGCAGCCGATCGAGGACGTGCTGTCCGGCATCGAGGGGCTGGATTTCGTCAGCTCCATCAGCCGCTCGGAAAATACCCAGATCACCGCCCAGTTCCGCCTCGGCAGCAATGCCGACGAGGCGGCCAACGACGTACGCGACCGTCTCGGCCGGGTGCGCGGTCTGCTGCCCGACGAGATCGACGAGCCCATAGTGCAGAAGGTCGAGGCCGACGCCCAGCCGGTGATCTGGATTGCCACCTACAGCGACCGCTACAACGCCATGGAGATCACCGACGTGCTGGAGCGGGTGATCAAGGATCGCCTGCAGACCATCCCCGGCGTGTCCGAGGTGCAGATTCGCGGCGCACGCACCTTCGCCATGCGCATCTGGCTCGACCCGGAGAAGCTCGCCGCGCACAACCTCACGGTGCAGGACGTGGAAGACGCCCTGCGCCGGCAGAACGTGGAGATTCCCGCCGGGCGCATCGAATCGCGCGAGCGCGAGTTCACCGTGCTGTCGGAAACCGACCTGAGCACGCCCGAGCAGTTCAACGAGCTGATTCTCGACGATTCGCAGGGCTACCTGCTGCGCCTGGCCGACGTCGGCCATGCCGAAATCGGCGCGCGCGACGAGCGCAGCGTGGTGCGCTTCAACGGTCGCCCGGCGGTGTCCATGGGTATGATCAAGCAGGCCACGGCCAACCCGCTGGACATCTCCGCCGGCCTCGAGGCGGCCCTGCCGGAGATCCGCGCGCTGCTGCCCGAGGGCATGCACATGACGGTGGCCAACGACAACTCGCTGTTCATCCGCGAGTCCATCGACAACGTCTTCATCACCATCTGGGAAGCGGTGGGGCTGGTCATCCTGATCATCTTTATCTTCCTCCGCTCGCTGCGCGCCACCATCATCCCGCTGGTGACCATCCCGGTGTCGCTGATCGGCGCCTTCGCCCTGATGAGCCTGATGGGCTTTTCCATCAACACCCTGACCCTGCTGGCCATGGTGCTGGCCATCGGTCTGGTGGTGGACGACGCCATCGTCATGCTGGAGAACATCCACCGCCATATCGAGGCGGGGATGACACCCATGCAGGCGGCGTTCAAGGGCAGTCGCGAGATCGCCTTCGCGGTGATCGCCATGACCCTGACCCTGGCCGCGGTGTTCGCCCCGATCGGCTTCATGCAGGGCACCACGGGGAAACTCTTCACCGAGTTCGCCTGGACCCTGGCCGGCGCGGTGCTGGTGTCCGGTTTCGTCGCCCTGACCCTGACGCCGATGATGTGCGCGGTGCTGCTCAAGCCGCACCAGGCCGGCGAGCGCCACAGCCGGCTGTACAACCTGATCGAGAACTTCCTCAACGCTGTCACCTACAGCTACAAGCACAGCCTCGATAGCGCCCTGCGTACCTGGCCGCTGGTGCTCGGCGTGCTGCTGCTGGCCTTCGTGGTCTGCGCCTGGCTGTTCAACGGGCTGCGTTCGGAGCTGGCGCCGACCGAGGACACCGGCACCATAGTCGGGGTGTTCAACGGCCCGGACGGTGCCACCATCGACTACACCGCGCGCTACGCGCGGGAGGTGGAGGCCGCCTACGCGAGCATCGCGGAAACCAACCGCTACATGGTCATCGCCGGCTTCCCCACGGTGGCCCAGGGCATTTCCTTCATGAAGCTGGAGGACTGGGCCGAGCGCAGCCGCAGCCAGTTCGAGATCCGCAACGAGCTGCTGCCCAAGCTGCAGGATATCGCCGGCATGCGCGTGTTCCCGGTCAACCGCCCGCCGCTGGGGCAGAGCGCGCGCAACCAGCCGATCAACCTGGTGATCCGCTCGTCGATGGAGTACGCCGAGCTGCAGGGCTACGTCGAGCAGCTGCTCGAGCGGGTGCGCGACTATCCGGGGCTGGAGAGCCTGGACAGCGACCTCAAGCTCAACACGCCGCAGCTCAAGGTGGCGGTCAATCGCGAGCAGGCGGTGGCGGTGGGCACCGATGTGGCGCTGATCGGCCGCAGCCTGGAAAGCCTGTTCGGCAGCCGCCAGGTGACCCGCTTCAAGCAGAGCGGCGAGCAGTACGACGTGCTGGTGCAGTTGCAGGACATCGACCGCAGCAACCCGCAGGACCTGGATCGGGTCTACGTGCGCGACCGCGAGGGCGGCATGGTGCAGCTGTCCAACCTGATCTCGGTGCGCGAGACCGTGGCGCCGCGCGAACTCAACCACTTCAACCAGCTGCGCGCGGTGACGGTCAGCGCCAACGTCGGCAGCGGCTATACCCTGGGCGAGGCGCTGGACCATCTGGAGGCCGCCGCGCGCGAGGTGTTCCCGCCGGACACCCAGTACGACTACACCGGCACCTCGCGCGACTTCAAGGAATCCAGCGCCGGCATCGCGCTGATCTTCGCCCTGGCCCTGGCCTTCATCTTCCTGGTGCTGGCGGCACAGTTCGAGAGCTTCAGCGACCCCCTGATCATCCTGTTCAGCGTGCCGCTGTCGATGGCCGGCGCCTTGCTCGCCCTGACCCTGTTCGGCGGCACCCTGAACATCTACTCGCAGATCGGCCTGGTGACCCTGATCGGCCTGATCACCAAGCACGGCATCCTCATCGTCGAGTTCGCCAATCACCTGCTGCGCGAGGGCAAGGAGCTGCGCGCCGCGGTGATCGAGGCGTCGGTGCAGCGCCTGCGGCCGATCCTGATGACCACCGGGGCCATGGTCCTCGGTTCGCTGCCGCTGGCCATCGCCACCGGCGCCGGCGCCGAGAGTCGCCAGCAGATCGGCCTGGTGATAGTCGGTGGGCTGCTGGTGGGCACCTTCTTCACCCTCTACGTGATTCCCACCCTGTACCTGCTGCTGCGCCGCTGGGCGCCGCTGCGGATGATCGACGAGGAGCCGGCCGTTTCGTAGCCCGGATGCCATCCACGAGCGACCAGCGGGGCAGGAAGCGTCCCCGGATTGCCTCCGGGCCATCAGGTGTTAGGACCTGCTGACGCCGCGGATCAGCGGCGCAGGTAGGCGGCGAAGTCGATGTCGCCGGCGGAGAGAATGGCCTGCACCCGGTTGTGCACGCCCAGCTTGCGCAGGATCGCCGAGACATGGGCTTTGACCGTGGTTTCGGCGATATCCAGGCTGTAGGCGATCTGCTTGTTCGACTCGCCCTTGGTCATGCGTTCGAGCACCAGCAGTTGCTTGCGCGTCAGCGCCTGCAGCAGCTCCGGCGGGATGCTGTGGTGGTCGGTGTGGTGGCGGTGGCCGCCGCTCTTCTGCGAGCGGATGATGTCCGGCGGCAGGTAGACGTTGCCGTCAAGGATCTGCGCGATGGCCTCGGTCATCTGCGCCCGCGGCGAGGACTTGGTGATGAAGCCCACCGCGCCGTAGGTGATGGCCTGCAGCACGATCTGCTTGTCCTGCTCGGCGGAGACGATCACCACCGGGATGGTCGGCGCCTCGTTGCGCAGGTTCATCAGCCCGCCCAGACCGTGCATGCCGGGCATGTTCAGGTCGAGCAGGATCAGGTCGAGATCGTCGTGCGCCTGGGTCAGTTCCAGGGCGCTGTCCAGGTCGGCGGTTTCCATGATCTCGCTGCCGGGGAAGCCGTCGGCGATGACGTTGTGGATGGCCTCGCGAAACAGCGGGTGGTCGTCGGCAATCAGAATCTTGTACATGGCCTTTCACCTCGTTGTTGTGATTATGGTGCGGCGTTGGGGATGAAGAAAGCGCCTGGCAGTTCGGCTGGCTGGGCGGGCACCAGGGGCAGGCCGGCCTGCTCCCAGGCGTCGATGCCGTCACGGTACCAGTACAGCTGGCGGTAGCCCAGGCGGTAGGCGCGGCGCGTGGCGTTCCAGCTCAGCCAGCAATCGGAGCGGCAGTAGAACACCAGCGGCCAGTCCGGGTCGCCCTGGCTGGCGTTGCGCAGGTGCAGCTCGAAGTAGCGTTGCCAGCGCGGCTCGAGCCGGCCGTCGCCGGTGTTGGCCAGCCACAGGCTGCCGGGCAAGTTGGCGTGGGCCTCGTCCTCGACGAAGCGACCGTTCAACCAGGTGCGGCGGTAGACATCGATCAGGCGGGTGTGCGGCTGTTCGCGCAGCAGGCGCTGCAGGGCCGGGGTGTCGAGGGTGCGCGCGCCGTCGAGGGCGGCCGGGGTGGGGCTGCGGTATTGCGTCTGGCGATAGCCGTCGGCGGCGAACAGGGCGACTTCGGCCAGCGTTACGGGCGCTAGCAGGCTGGTGCCGAGGAGCAGCCCCGCGTGCAGGGCAAGGCAGTGTTTCATGACCGTGGGCCTCTGTTCTTTTTATGCAGGTATTAGAGGCCCGGACTGCTGCGTTGGAAATTCTACGATGGAGAGCAAAAGCAGTACCAAAGTAGTAGAAGTCGTAATGGCCAGCGGCCAGAAAGTGGCTCAACCGGCCTTGCGCAGCGCCGCGTGCTGCGGGTTGAAGCTGGCCACGGCAAGCAGCGTCAGCAGCAGGGTCAGGCCGCTGCAGATCAGCAGCGCCTCGAGGTGCAGGTGCAGGTACAGGGCGTTGCGCACCAGCTCCACGGCGTGGGTGAAGGGGTTGAGCGCACACAGCCAGTACAGCCACTCGCTGGATTCGCGCATCTTCCACAGCGGGTAGAGCGCGGACGAGAGGAAGAACAGCGGGAAGATGACGAAATTCATCACCCCGGCGAAATTCTCCAGCTGACGGATGCCGTTGGACAGCAGCAGGCCCAGGGCACTGAGCAGCAGCGCCACCAGCAGCAGCGCCGGCAGGGCGGCGAGCAGGCCCCAGGCCGGCGGCTGCACGCCATAGACCCAGGCGATGGCGAGAAAGGCATAGACCTGCAGCAGCGAGATCAGCGCGGTGGCCAGCAGCTTGGCGGCGAGCAGGAAGGCGCGCGGCAGCGGGCTGGTGAGCAGCACGCGCATGCTGCCCATCTCGCGGTCGTAGACCATCGCCAGCGAGCCCTGCATGCCGTTGAACAGCAGGATCATGCAGGCCAGGCCGGGCACTATGTAGGTGTCGTAGGTGATGTAGGTGTCGTAGGGCTCGATGATGGCGATGCCCAGCGCCGCCCGGAAACCGGCGGCGAATACCAACAGCCACAGCAGCGGGCGCACCAGGGCGCTGAGAAAGCGCGAGCGCTGCAGGACGAAGCGCAGCCATTCGCGCAGGACGATGCCGCGCAGGCAGTACCAGTAGGCGCTCATGCTTGTGGTTCCTCGGCGAGATGTTCGCGGCTGAAGCCGCACCTTAGGGACTGAGCGTCCAGGTTCGGCCGAATCGCCTCGCGCACATAGCCACGGCCGAGGGCCTCGTCGCCGGTCAGGCGGGCGAAGCTGGTGGCCAGGTCGCCGAACTCGGCGGCCTTGCCGCGGGCCACGCGCTCGCCGCGATGCAGGATCAGCAGCTCGTCGGCGGGCTCAATCTCGTCCAGCAGGTGGGTGGTCCACAGCACGCTCAGGCCCTGCTCGCGGCAC
>NZ_AVOF01000043.1:0-11837 GCF_000465935.2 Pseudomonas sp. EGD-AK9 | reverse complement strand
CCCGAGCTGCTCGACGCCGCTCGGCAGCGCCAGCTGCAGGCCGACGCGCTGGCCGCGCTGGTGCGCATGGCGGACATGGCGACGCGTGGCGAGGTCGAGCGCTTTCGTCTCGCCGACCAGGCCCTGGCCGAGGCCGAACGCCTGCTCCAGGCCTGGGCCGAGCTGCCGCAGGCGCGCGCCGACAGTCTGCGGGTGCGTATCGATCGACTGGGGGGCCTGCATGCGCGGGTACGCATGGCCGAGCTGTTGGAGCATTACCGGCAGTTGCAGGCCGAAGGCGTCGAGCTGCCGGGCTATGCCCTGCGCTGGGTCGCCTCCGCCCAACTCTACCTGCGTGAGCCGGAGCAGGCGGCCGCCCTGTACCGGCGGGTGATCGCCGGGGAAAACGACAAGCACCCGCTCTGGCTGGCCGACCATCAAGGGCTGTTCTACGCGCTGGTGGAAAGCGAGCAGCTGGAGGAGGCCCATCGGCTCGCCACGCGGCTGGCGGCGCAGCAGCCGCCGCGGCTGTACCAGCCGGGCAACCCCGAGGCCGAGCCCAATGCGCGCTGGCTGGAGGCGCAGGTCATGCAGGCCAACGCCGAGCTGTACCTGAACGACACGCCGGCAGCTACCCAGGCATTCGCCCAGTTGGCCGGGAACGCGCCGAACAACAGTTCGTTGCGCACCTCGCTCGCCAGCCTGTACCAGGTCCGCGGCTGGCCGCGACGTGCCGAGGACGAGCTGAAGGTGGTGGAGAGCACGGCACCGCGGCATCTGGGCCTGGAGGTGCAGCAGGGCCTGGGAGCGCTGCAGCTGCAGGAGTGGCGCCAGCTCGACCTGCTGACCGACGACGTGATCCGCCGCTACCCGGAAAACCTGCAGGCGCAGCGTCTGGACAAGCTGCGCCGGGTGCATCACATGGCCGAGTTGCGGATTATCGCCTACCGCGGCCTGGGCTCGGGCAGCAGCGTATCCGGCGGCCATGACCTGGGCATCGACAGCGTCCTCTACAGCGAGCCGCTGCACGACGACTGGCGCCTGTTCGGCGGTGCCGGTTATGCCAGCGCGGATTTCGAGGAAGGGCGCGGCCATCATCGCTGGCAGCGCGGCGGACTCGAGTGGCGGGTGCGCAACCAGCGCCTGGAGGCCGAGGTGTCCCGCCACGACTACGGCCACGGCGACAAGCTGGGCCTGCGCCTGAACGGCTGGCACGACATCGACGATCACTGGCAGTACGGCTGGTCGGCGCAGTCCTTGTCGAGCGAGACGCCGCTGCGGGCGCTGAACGCCGACATCAGCGCCGACAGTCTGAGCGGCTTCCTGCGCTGGCGTGCCGACGAGCGACGCGAATGGCGGGCCTCCCTGGCTGCCGCGCATTTCAGCGACGGCAACGACCGTCTGGGCCTGCTGCTGGCCGGCAGCGAGCGTCTGTACACCGCGCCGACCTGGCAGGCCGACCTGGGGCTGGAGTTCTCCGCTGCCCACAACAGCGGCTCGGCCGACGTGCCCTACTTCAATCCTGCGGCCGAGTTCGGCGTGCTGCCCAGCCTGAGTCTTTCGCACAGCCTCTACCGGCGCTACCAGACCGCCTGGAGCCAGCAGCTGCAACTGGGCCTCGGTAGCAACAGCCAGCGCGACTACGGCAGCGCGGCGGTCGGCCTGATCGGCTACGGCCAGCGCCTGCGCCTGGATGACCGTTTCGATGGCGGTATCACCGTGTCGGCCCTGAGCCGCGAGTACGACGGCGACCGCGAGCGCGAAATGAGCGTGCTGCTCGATCTCAATTACCGCTTCTAAGGACCATCCCATGGCCTATTTCCCTCGTTGGCTGCTGCTCGGGCTGAGTGCCCTGCTGCTCGCCGCCTGCGCCGTCGAAGCGCCGCCCTTCACCCCGCCGCTGGAGCGCCCGCGGGCTGCCGCGGAGAGCCCCTGGCCGCAGGGGCGTGTCCTGGCACTGGCCTATCACGATGTCGAGGACGGCGAGGCCGACCAGCGCTTCATGTCGGTACGCACCGCCAATCTGATCGAGCAGCTGGCCTGGCTCAAGGCCAGCGGCTTCCAGGCCGTATCGGTGGATCAGCTGCTGGCTGCCCGGCAGGGCGGCCCGGCGCTGCCGGACAAGCCGCTGCTGCTCAGCTTCGACGACGGCTACGTCAGCTTCTACGAGCGCGTGCTGCCCATCCTTCGGGCCTATCAGTGGCCGGCGGTGCTGGCCCCGGTGGGCGTCTGGCTGGATACGCCGGCGGACCAGCCGGTGGATTTCGGCGGCGTACCGGTGGCGCGCGAGCGCTTCCTCAGCTGGCAGCAGATCGGCGAGATCGCCGCCAGCGGCCTGGTCGAGATCGCCGCGCATACCGACGCCCTGCACTATGGCGCGCAGGCCAATCCGCAGGGCAACCTGCAGCCGGCGGCGGCCACGCGCCTGTACGATCCGGCGCGCCGGCGTTACGAAAGCGATGCCGAGCATGATGCGCGCATCGCCCGCGATGTCGAACGCATCAGTGCCAAGATCCAGGCCGCCAGCGGCCGGGCGCCGCGGGTCTGGGTCTGGCCCTACGGGGAGGCCAGCGGCAGTGCCCTGCGCATCGTCGGCGATAACGGCTACGAGCTGGCCCTGACCCTGGAGAACGGCTTGGGCGACTTCGCCAACCTGCAGCAGGGCCCGCGCATGCTGCTCAGCGGCGACCCGGATACCAGCAACCTGGCCCTGGCGGTCAGCCGGGTCGAGGAGCAGAAGCTGATGCGCGTCGCCCATGTCGACCTGGATTACGTCTACGACCCCGACCCGCAGCAGATGGACGCCAACCTCGGCAAGCTGGTGCAGCGCATCGCCGACCTGCGCATCAGCACGGTGTTCCTGCAGGCCTATGCCGACCCCGAGGGCGACGGCCTGGTCAAGTCGCTGTACTTCCCCAACCGCCACCTGCCGGTGCGTGCCGACCTGTTCAACCGCGTCGCCTGGCAGCTGCGCACCCGCGCCAAGGTCGAGGTGTTCGCCTGGATGCCGGTGCTCAGCTTCGACCTCGATCCCGCCCTGCCGCGGGTGCTGCGCTGGTCCGCCGATGCCGCGCCGCAGGTGGACGAGGCGCAGTACCGTCGCCTGTCGCCCTTCGATCCCGAGGTGCGCCGGCAGATCGGCGAGATCTACGAGGACCTGGCGCGTCACGCCAATTTCGCCGGCGTGCTGTATCACGACGATGCGCTGCTCTCGGATTTCGAGGACGCCAGCCCGGCGGCCCTGGCGGCCTATCGCGCTGCCGGTCTGCCCGGCGAGATCGCCCGGCTGCGCGCCGACGAGGACAGCCTGCAGCGCTGGACACGTTTCAAGAGCCGTTACCTGATCGACTTCACCACCGAGCTGACGGCCAGGGTGCGTGCCATCCGCGGCCCGCAGGTGAAGACCGCACGCAACCTCTATGCGCAGCCGGTCATCAACCCCTACAGCGAGACCTGGTTCGCGCAGAACCTCGACGACTTCCTCGCCAGCTACGACTGGACCGCACCCATGGCCATGCCCTTCATGGAGGGTGTCGAGGCGCAGCAGGCCAATGCCTGGCTGGACCAGCTGGTGCAGCAGATCGCCAGGCGTCCGGGCGCGTTGCAGCGCACGGTGTTCGAGCTGCAGGCGCGCGACTGGCGTCGCGGCAGCCAGGGGCCGATCGACTCACAGCTGCTGGCCCAGTGGATGCGCCGCCTGCAATGGCAGGGCGTGCGCCACTTCGGTTACTACCCGGACGACTTCCATAGCGACCAGCCGCGTCTGCAGACGATTCGGCCGGCGCTCTCCAATGCCTGGTATCCCCTGCCATGATCGATCGCATCTACGCCCTGCTGATCCTGCTGCTGGTGCTCGGCGCCCCGGTCGGGGTGGCCCTGGCCCTGACCGGGGACGTGCTGCTGGACTTCGTGTTCTTCTACCCGCTGTTCATGTCGGCACTGTGGATGGCTGGCGGCAGCTACTTCTGGCTGCACTGGGAGCGCCACTGGCCCTGGTCCGACAGCGGCGAGGTGCTGCCGCCGCCGCTGGCCGGCGAACCACTGGTGTCGATCCTGGTACCGTGCTTCAACGAGGGCGAGCACGCCCGGGAAACCATAGGGGCGGCCCTGGCGCAGCGCTACCCGGCCATCGAGGTGATCGCCATCAACGACGGCTCTCGCGACGACACCGCCGCGGTGCTCGATCGCCTGGCGGCCGCCGAGCCGCGCCTGCGCGTGCTGCACCTGGCGCAGAACCAGGGCAAGGCCGTGGCCCTGCGCATGGGCGCCCTGGCGGCGCGCAGCGAATACCTGGTGTGCATCGATGGCGACGCCCTGCTCGATCAGGACGCCGTGGCCTACCTGGTGGCGCCGCTGATCGACAACCCGCGGGTCGGCGCCGTCACCGGCAACCCGCGCATTCGTACCCGCTCGACGCTGGTCGGACGCATCCAGGTGGGCGAGTTCTCCTCCATCATCGGCCTGATCAAGCGGACCCAGCGGGTCTATGGCCGCGTCTTCACGGTGTCCGGGGTGATCGCCGCGTTCCGCCGCAGCGCGCTGAACCGCATCGACTACTGGAGCGCGGACATGATCACCGAGGACATCGACGTCAGCTGGAAGCTGCAGCTCGATCACTGGTCGATCTTCTACGAGCCGCGCGCGCTGTGCTGGATCCTTATGCCGGAAACCCTGCGCGGCCTGTGGAAGCAGCGCCTGCGCTGGGCGCAGGGCGGCGCCGAGGTGTTGTTGAAGAACATCGGCACCATCTGGGCCTGGCGCTTTCGCTACATGTGGCCGCTGCTGATCGAGTTCGCCCTGTCGGCGATCTGGGCCTTCACCTTCGCCCTGTCGATCCTGCTGTGGCTGGTCGGCCAGCTGGTTGAGCTGCCGGCCGAGTTGCAGGTCAGCAGCATCATGCCGCCGGCCTTTACCGGCCTGGTGCTGGCCTGCGTATGCCTGCTGCAGTTCAGCCTCAGCCTGTTCATCGAGCGACGCTACGAAACCGGGCTGGCGCGCGCGTTGTTCTGGATCATCTGGTATCCCCTGGCGTTCTGGATGATCACCCTGTTCACCACCCTGGTCAGCTTCCCCAAGGTCATGCTCAAGCGGCGTCAGCAACGGGCGCGCTGGGTCAGCCCGGATCGCGGGATCAATACCCGCAACGCAAGGAAGCCGTCATGAGTCTGTTGATTCGTAGCCAACAGAGCCGTCTGGGGCGCGCCGTCGATGTGCTGCTGACACTCTCCGCCTGGGCGGCGATGGCCTATCTGCTGGTGCAGGGCGTGGCCTCGCTGCTGGCCAGCGGCCGGCATGGACCGCGGCCGGCCCTGGTAGCGGAAATCATGCCGACGCTCGATACCCTGCTGATCTACCTGCTGGTGGCGCTGGGGCTCGGCACCATCCTGCTGGCCTGGGCCAAGTACAACGAACGCCGCGCCGGCTGGTACCAGCGCCGTTCGCGCATGCCGGACATCGCCGAGGAGACTCTGGCGGCCAATTTCCAGGTCTCCCTGGCGATCCTCGATTGCCTGCAACGTCAGCAGGTGCTGATTCTGCACAATGGCGAGGACGGTGCGCTGGCTGCCATCGAGCTCCCCGGCACCGCGCTGCGCCTGCCGGCCCTGGCCAGCGACGAGCTGCTCGAGTCGCTGCGCAGCGAAGAGGCACCGAGCGCCGAGCCGCTGGCGGGCTGAGCGCAGCCTCTGGCGTCGGCGACAACGGCGCCCTGGGAAAAGAAAATCCCCGCAGCGAGTGGTCTCGCTGCGGGGATTTCTTTGTCGAGCCGGGGCGAATCAGAGACCGTTCTTGGCCTTGAACTCGCGACGACGGCGGTGCAGCACCGGCTCGGTGTAGCCGTTGGGCTGCTTGGTGCCTTCGATCACTAGCTCCAGCGCGGCCTGAAAGGCGATGTTGTTGTCGAAGTCCGGAGCCAGCGGGCGGTACAGCGGGTCGCTGGCGTTCTGCCGGTCGACCACCGGCGCCATGCGCTTGAGGCTTTCGATCACCTGGGCTTCGCTGACGATGCCGTGGCGCAGCCAGTTGGCCAGCAGCTGGCTGGAGATGCGCAGGGTAGCGCGGTCTTCCATCAGGCCGACGTCGTTGATGTCCGGCACCTTGGAGCAGCCGACGCCCTGGTCGATCCAGCGCACCACGTAGCCGAGGATGCCCTGCGAGTTGTTGTCCAGCTCGTTGCGGATTTCTTCTGCTGACCAGCTGGTGTCCTTGGCCAGCGGGATGGTCAGGATGTCGTCCACCGACGCCGGAGTACGCTTGGCCAGTTCGGCCTGACGGGCGAACACGTCGACCTTGTGGTAGTGCAGGGCGTGCAGGGTGGCGGCGGTCGGCGAGGGGACCCAGGCGGTGTTGGCGCCGGACAGCGGGTGGGCGATCTTCTGCTCGAGCATGGCGGCCATCAGATCGGGCATGGCCCACATGCCCTTGCCGATCTGCGCGCGGCCCTGCAGGCCGGTGGCCAGGCCGACGTCGACGTTGTTGTTCTCGTAGGCACCGATCCAGGTCTCGCTCTTCATGGCAGCCTTGCGCACCACGGCGCCGGCTTCCATGGAGGTGTGGATCTCGTCACCGGTGCGGTCGAGGAAGCCGGTGTTGATAAATACCACGCGCTCGCTGGCAGCCTTGATGCACGCCTTGAGGTTGACGGTGGTGCGGCGCTCCTCGTCCATGATGCCGACCTTCAGGGTGTTGCGGGCCAGGCCCAGCACATCCTCGACGCGGGCGAAGATTTCGCTGGCGAAGGCGACTTCTTCCGGGCCGTGCATCTTCGGCTTGACGATGTACACGCTGCCGGTGCGGGTGTTCTTGCGCGTGGTGTTGCCGATCAGGTTGTGCACCGCGATCAGGCTGGTGAACAGCGCGTCCTGGATGCCTTCCGGAATCTCGTTGCCTTCGGCGTCGAGGATGGCCGGGTTGGTCATCAGGTGGCCGACGTTGCGCACGAACAGCAGCGAGCGGCCGTGCAGGGTCAGCTCGGAGCCGTCGACCTTGGTGTAGACGCGATCCGGGTTCATGGTGCGGGTGAAGGTCTGGCCGCCCTTGGACACTTCCTCGGCCAGGTCGCCCTTCATCAGGCCCAGCCAGTTCTTGTAGACCACCACCTTGTCGTCGGCATCGACGGCGGCGACCGAGTCTTCGCAGTCCATGATGGTGGTCAGCGCGGCTTCCATCAGCACGTCTTTCACGCCGGCGGCGTCGGTGCTGCCGATGGGGCTGGCGGCGTCGATCTGGATCTCGAAGTGCAGGCCGTTGTGCTTGAGCAGCACGGCGACCGGCGCACTGGCCTCGCCCTGGAAGCCGATCAGTTGCGCGTCGTCGCGCAGACCGCTGTTGCTGCCGCCCTTGAGCGAAACCACCAGCTTGCCGTCAACGATCTTGTAGCCGGTGGAGTCGACATGGGAGCCGGCGGCCAGCGGCGCGGCCTCGTCGAGGAAGGCGCGGGCGAAGGCGATGACCTTGTCGCCGCGCACCTTGTTGTAGCCCTTGCCCTTCTCGGCGCCGCCTTCTTCGCTGATCACGTCGGTGCCGTAGAGGGCGTCGTACAGCGAGCCCCAGCGGGCGTTGGAGGCGTTCAGGGCGAAGCGCGCGTTCATCACCGGCACCACCAGCTGCGGGCCGGCCAGGCGGGCGATCTCTTCGTCGACGTTGGCGGTGGTGGCCTGGAAGTCTTCCGGCTCCGGCAACAGATAGCCGATTTCCTGGAGGAAGGCCTTGTAGGCAGTGGCGTCATGGGCCTGACCCTGGCGCGCCTGGTGCCAGGCATCGATCTGCGCCTGCAGTTCGTCGCGTTTGGCCAGCAGGGCACGGTTCTTCGGTGCCAGGTCCTTGATGACCGCGGCGGCACCGGCCCAGAACTGGTCGGCAGCGATGCCGGTACCGGGGATGGCTTCGTTGTTCACGAAGTCGTACAGGACTTTGGCGACCTGCAGGCCACCGACTTGAACGCGTTCAGTCATCACTTGCCTCACTCTCTCTGAGCTCTACTCGATAGCCGCTTCGGGCCCCTCTAAAACTACCTGCGTTGCCATCGCTGCGTTAGCAACAGACTCAGAATGCTCATTTACACCAAGTAAACTCCGCTTCTTCGCCCGTTCGATTCGCTGGCGCTCACCCTTCGGGCCAGCCTTCGGCTGTTACTCCCGTTGGTCGTTGCGCCTGGCGCTGGCTACCTCGCCTACGTTTTTAGAGGGGCTCGTCGGAGACGGGCTTGCCGTCTTGTAGTCCGAGGCGCGGCATACTACATCAAGATTCCGGGGAAATGCAGTGGGTGTGCGTCAGTCTGCGACCGGAAGACTCTGTGCGGTCACGTTGAATACGCTGTGTATGCAAAAAAGTGCGCTATTGTTTCATAAAATTTGCAAAAACGTACACGATTAATTGCGCGGGCTACTGACAAGAGGGCGAATATGGCCTACGCCGCCTTCGCCTATACTGCGCTGACCCGTTCTGGAGCCTGCCATGCCGGTATCCGCCGCCGTTGCCGCCGACCTCGTCGACCTCACCCGCCTGTTCGCCGGCTACCTGGCCTTCTACCAGGTGCCGCGGGCCGAGACGGAGATCGCCGCCTTTCTCCGCCAGCGTCTGCAGCGCGGCGACTCGCAGCTGCTGATCGCCCGCGACGAGCGGGGCGCGGCCCAGGGCTTCGTCCAGCTCTATCCCTTCCACTCGTCCCTGGCGCTGGAACCGGCCTGGCTGCTCAGCGATCTCTATGTCGACGAGTCGGCTCGCCGCGCCGGCGTCGGCGCGGCGCTGATGAACGCCGCCCGTGCTCATGCCGAGGCCAGCGGCGCCTGCGGCCTGCAGCTGGAAACGGCGAAGACCAACCTGGCCGGGCAGCGCCTGT
Organism: Pseudomonas sp. EGD-AK9; assembly: GCF_000465935.2. Taxonomy (NCBI): domain Bacteria; kingdom Pseudomonadati; phylum Pseudomonadota; class Gammaproteobacteria; order Pseudomonadales; family Pseudomonadaceae; genus Pseudomonas; species Pseudomonas sp. EGD-AK9. The sequence goes on along the minus strand of NZ_AVOF01000043.1, from coordinate 3,019 downwards.
ACGAGCGCCTGGGCTATGTGCGCGACGAGCAATTTCTCACCTACTGGCTGGCGCTGCGCGGCTGAGCCTTTCCAATCCTGTGAACGAGTGAGGTAGTACATGGATCATCTGGTACTGACGGTGATTGCCGAGGATCAACCGGGGCTGGTCGAGCGCCTCGCCGCCTGCGTCGCCGAACACGGCGGCAACTGGCTGGAAAGTCGCATGGCGCGCATGGCCGGGCAGTTCGCCGGCATCGTGCGGGTGGACGTGCCGGCCGAGGCGCACGGCGGTCTGATCAAGGCCCTGGAGGCGCTCGGTGCGCAGGGCATTCGTGTGCAACTGGCGGTCAGCGGCAGCGAGCCGGGCGGACGCTTCACCGCGATCCGCCTGGAGCTGGTGGGCAACGACCGCCCCGGTATCGTGCGCGACATCACTCGCTTGTTGGCCGAGCAGGGTGTCAACCTGGAAAGCCTGCTGACCGAAGTGGCGCCGGCGCCGATGAGCGGCGAGCTGCTGTTCACCGCCGAGGCGCTGCTGGCGGTGCCGGAGACGCTGCCGCTGGAGCAGTTGCAGGCGCGCCTGGAGACCCTGGCCGACGACCTGATGGTGGAGCTGAATCTGCGTCAGGAGGACTGAATATCCACGGCTGGCGTGGATCAGCCTGTGGATAAGCTGGGGAGCCCCGGCGCACCCGCTAGTGCCCCGGGGTTTTCTTTGCCTGGCTAAAAAATCAGCAGGATCAAAGGTTTGTGCGCAAATGCCGGGGGGAGCTGTGGCTGGGCTGGGGCCGAAAGGCGCCGCGCCAGGGCTGACGCAGCCTGGCGGCGGTTGGGTGTTTTCTGCTCAGCCGAGTGCGTGCGCTGTGCGCACCCCCTTACACGCTCGGACGTTTGCGCAGGCTCAGCCAGATATCCAGGCTATACACCGCCAGCCCGGCCCAGATGCAGGCGAAGGCCAGCAGGGTGCTGGGGGCGAAGTGCTCGTCGAACAGCAGGATCGCCTGCAGCAGCACCAGGGTCGGCGCGATGTACTGCAGAAAGCCCAGGGTGGTGTAGGGCAGGTGGCGCGCTGCGGCGTTGAAGCACACCAGCGGCACCAGGGTGATGGGCCCGGCGGCCGCCAGCCACAGCGCCTCGCTACTGGTCCAGAAGCTCGCCTGGCTGCTCGCCGCCGCCGGGTGCAGGGCCAGCCAGGCCAGCGCCACCGGCAGCAGCAGCCAGGTCTCCACCACCAGGCCGGGCAGGGCGGCGACCGGCGCCTGTTTGCGGATCAGCCCGTAGAAGCCGAAGGTCAGCGCCAGCACCAGCGACACCCAGGGCAGGCTGCCCAGCTGCCAGACCTGCTGCAGCACGCCGAGGGCGGCCAGGCCGACGGCCAGCCACTGCAGGCGGCGCAGGCGCTCGCCGAGAATCAGCAGGCCGAGCAGCACGTTGATCAGCGGGTTGATGTAGTAACCCAGGCTGGCCTCGATCATCCGCTCGTTGTTCACCGCCCAGACGTAGACCAGCCAGTTGGTGGCGATCAGCAGTCCGCAGCCGGCCAGCACCGCCAGGCGCTTGGGATGGTCGCGCAGCTCGCGCCACCAGCCCGGGTGTTTCCACACGAGCAGCAGCAGGCCGCCGAACAGTGCCGACCAGAGCACCCGGTGGACGATGATTTCCAGTGCCGGCACGCTCTGGATGGCCTTGAAGTAGAGCGGGAACAGGCCCCAGATGACGTAGGCGGTGAGGCCGAGGAGATACCCGCGTCGCGGGTTGGCGGTGGCCATGCGGAGTCCTTGCTTAGGCAGCTAACGGTAGCCGCGGAATTCTAGTCTCCGGGCCCCGGGCTTGTCTGTTCGTTCAGTTTTTCTCCATGGCCGCGTGCCGGGAAAGTCGTAAGGCAAAGTTTACGCGGCGAGGGCAACTGTATCGGTCTGGGCCGGCTTGCCGGCGATCATTGCAAGGTTCATCCGGGCTACCTCTCAGAACAGCCGCAGCGGCTCCTCGTCCAGCGCCGCCAGTTGCTCGCGCAAGGAGAGGATCTGGTCGCCCCAGTAGCGCTCGCCGGCGAACCAGGGGAAGGCCAGGGGGAAGGCCGGGTCGTCCCAGCGTCGGGCGATCCAGGCGCTGTGGTGCATCAGGCGCAGCGCGCGCAGGCCCTCGATCAGCGGCAGCTCGCGGGCGTCGAAGTCGTGGAATTCCTGGTAGCCGTCCATCAGCTCGGCCAGTTGGCCGAGGCGCTCGTGGCGCTCGCCGGCCAGCATCATCCACAGGTCCTGCACCGCCGGGCCCATGCGGCAGTCGTCGAGGTCGACGATGTGGAAGCTGTCGTCGCGGCACAGCAGGTTGCCGGGGTGGCAGTCGCCGTGCAGGCGGATCGGCTGGACGCGCACGCGGGCGAACAGCTGATCGAGGCGCGCCAGCAGGTCGCGCGCCACCGACTCGTAGGCCGGCAGCAGGCTGCGCGGGACGAAGCCGCCGCCGAGCAGGGTGGCCAGCGAGGCGTGACCGAAATTGTCCACCGCCAGGGTTTCGCGGTGGGCGAAGGGGCGGCTGGCGCCGACCGCGTGCAGGCGGCCGAGCAACTGGCCGAGGCGGTACAGCTGATCCAGGTTGCCCGGCTCCGGCGCGCGCCCGCCGCGACGCGGGAACAGGGCGAAGCGGAAACCGCCGTGCTCGAACAGGGTCTCGCCGTCACGCAGCAGCGGCGCCACCACCGGCACCTCGCATTCGGCCAGCTCGAAGCTGAAGCTGTGCTCCTCGCGGATCGCCGCATCGCTCCAGCGGTCGGGGCGGTAGAACTTGGCGATCAGCGGCGCCTCGTCCTCGATGCCCACCTGGTAGACGCGGTTCTCGTAGCTGTTGAGTGCCAGCACGCGGGCGTCGCTGAGGTAACCGAGGCTCTCCACGGCGTCGAGCACCAGGTCCGGGGTGAGGGTGGAGAAGGGATGGCTCATGACAGGCTCCGCGCGCTAGGGCGCACAGTGTAGCCCTTTGTTCCCGGCCAGCGGGGTCAGACCTGGGTGCCGAGCAATACCTGGCTGGCGGCGAACTGC
>NZ_AVOF01000042.1:0-11885 GCF_000465935.2 Pseudomonas sp. EGD-AK9 | reverse complement strand
GCGCCGCCGGGGCTGGAGGCGCTGGCGCAGCAGCTGCACTGCTCGCCGCGCACCCTGCGCCGCCACCTGCAGGAGCTGGGCACCAGCTACCAGGGCCTGCTCGACGAGCTGCGCTTCGAGCGTGCCAAGGCCCTGCTCGGCCAGCAGGACTGGCCGGTGTACCGCATCGCCGAGGCGCTCGGCTTCAGCGAGACCGCCAGCTTTCGTCATGCCTTCCAGCGCTGGAGCGGCGTGCCGCCGAGTCGCTTTCGCGCGTAGGGTGGATGGCGCTTTATCCATCCACCAGGGCCATGTGAAGGAAGGTGGATGAGAAGAGCGTCATCCACCTGGAACCAATCGGCGCGCATGGCGAACCCTGGCCGCAATCCGGGACAGGGTGTCAGGCATTCCCGGATTGCATCCGGGCTACGACGGCAGGGCCAGCGCAGTTTGGCCATTTCGATCCCCTTTTGGCCGTTGCCAGCGTTTTCCGCCGGGGCGCGGCGGGCGAACAATTGCGGCACAACAACAAGCCCGGAGCCGCCTCGCATGCTCACCTACTACAGCGACGACCACCACCTGCACCACGGCAAGTGCGAACTGATCGATGGCCAGCTGATGCCCTGCTTCGAGAAGCCGCAGCGCGCCGACCATATTCTGGCCCGCGTTAAGCAGCGCCAGCTCGGCGAAGTCCGTGCGCCGCGGGATCTCGGTTTGGCGCCGATCGAGCGCATCCACAGCAAGGCCTACCTGGAATTTTTCAAAGGGGCCTGGACGCGCTGGCAGGAGCAGGGCGGCAAGGGCGACCTGCTGCCCTTCACCTGGCCGGCGCGCACCCTGCGCCGGATCATCCCCAACGACCTGCACGGCCAGCTCGGCTACTACAGCTTCGACGGCGGCGCGCCGATCACCGCCGGCACCTGGCAGGCCGCCTACAGCGCCGCCCAGGTGGCGCTCAGCGCCCAGCAGGAGATCGCCAAGGGCGCCCATAGCGCCTTCGCCCTGTGCCGGCCGCCGGGCCATCATGCCGCCGGCGACCTGATGGGCGGCTACTGCTACCTGAACAACGCCGCCATCGCCGCCCAGGCCTTCCTCGACCAGGGGCGCAAGAAGGTGGCCATCCTCGATGTCGACTACCACCACGGCAACGGCACCCAGGACATCTTCTACCGCCGTAGCGATGTGCTGTTCACCTCGATCCACGGCGACCCGGCCGAGGAGTTCCCGTTCTTCCTCGGTTACGCCGACGAACTGGGCGAGGGTGCGGGCGAGGGCTACAACTTCAATTACCCGTTGCCCATGGGCAGCTCCTGGGAAACCTGGAATGCCGCGCTGGAGCAGGCCTGCCAGCGCATCGCCGAGTACGGCGCCGAGGTGCTGGTGGTGTCGCTGGGCGTGGACACCTACATGGAAGACCCGATCTCGCAGTTCAAGCTCGACAGCCCGGACTACCTGGCCATGGGCCGGCGCATCGCCGCGCTCGGCCTGCCCACACTGTTCGTCATGGAGGGCGGCTACGCGGTGGAGGCCATCGGCGTCAACGCGGTCAACGTGCTGGAAGGCTTCGAGGGCGCCTAGGGCGGCCTGTCCGCCCAAGGGCGGGCAAGGCGGCGCCAGGTCCACCCCCCATTTCATAACGTCTGCAAGGGTGAATACGATGACAACGATCAAACACCTGCTCGGCGCCGCTCTGTGCGGCGCTACCCTGCTCAGCGGCGCGCTGCAGGCCAAGGAACTGCGCGTGTACAACTGGGCCGACTACATCCTGCCGTCGGTGCCCAAGGACTTCCAAAAGCAGTCCGGCGTGCAGATCACCTGGGACACCTTCGAGACCAACGAGGCGCTGGAGGCCAAGCTGCTCACCGGCAACTCCGGCTATGACCTGGTGATCCCTTCCAACCAGTTCCTCGAAACCCAGATCAGGGCCGGCGTGTTCATGCCGCTGGACAAGTCCAAGCTGCCCAACTGGAAGAACCTCGACCCGGTGCTGCTCGGCCTGCTGGAGAAGAACGACCCGGGCAACCAGTACGGCGTGCCCTACATGTACGGCACCGTGCTGCTCGGCTACAACCCGGACAAGGTCAAGGCCGCCCTCGGCGACGATGCCCCGGTCAACAGCTGGGATCTGGTGTTCAAGCCCGAGTACATGGAGAAGCTGAAATCCTGCGGCGTGGCCATGCTCGACTCGCCCACCGAGATCATCCCCATCGCCCTGCATTACCTGGGCCTGGACCCCAACAGCGCCAATCCCGCCGACTACGACAAGGTCACCGAGCTGCTGCTCAAGGTGCGTCCCTACGTGGCCTACTTCCATTCCGCCAAATACATGACCGACATCGCCAACGGCGACATCTGCGTGGCCATCGGCTATTCCGGCAGCTTCTACCAGTTCGCCAACCGCGCCAAGGAAGCCGGCAACGGCGTGGTGATCAACTGGCGCCTGCCCAAGGAAGGCGCGCCGATCTGGTTCGACACCTGGGCCATTCCCAAGAGCGCGCAGAACGTCGACGAGGCCCATGCCTTCATCAACCACCTGCTCGAGCCCCAGGTGATCGCGCCGATCAGCGACTTTCTCGGCTACCCCAACCCCAACGTGCCGGGCATGCAGCTGGTGGGCAAGGCGATTGCCGCCGACGCCGACCTGACGCCGACGCCGGAGCTGCAGAAGTCGCTGTACGTGGTGCAGCCGCTGCCGCAGAAGATCGAGCGGGTGCGTACGCGGGCCTGGACCTCGATCAAGTCGGGCAAGTGAGCGGCGACCGGGCGCCCCGCTGGCGGGGCGTTCAGGCCAGGCGGTTGAAGCGTCGCCGGTAGGCGCCCGGCGACAGGCCGACGCGCTCCTTGAACAGGCGGCGGAAGGAACTGCCGTCCTCGTAGCCGACCTGCTGGGTGATGCGCTCGAAGTTCTCCTGGCTGGCCTCCAGCAGGTGCTTGGCCCGCTCCAGCCGCAGGCTCTGCAGGTACTGCACCGGCGTCTGCCCGGTGGCGTCCTTGAAGCGGCGGATCAAATGGCGCGGGCTCAGGGCGAAGCGCGCGGCGACCTCGTCGAGGACGATGCGCTCGGCGCTGTGCTTCTCCAGCCAGATCTGCACCCTGAGCACCTCGGCGTCCTGGTGCGCCTTGTTGAACGAGGCGCTCATGTAGGGCGTCTGCAGGCGCTCGGCGCTGTCGACCAGGAGCTTCTTCGAACACTCGATGGCCAGCTGCGGCGAGGCGAAACGGCGGATGATGTGCAGCAGCAGGTCGCTGCCGGTGGTCGAGCCGGCCGAGCACAGCAGCTGGCCGTCGTCGGTGACGCTGCGTTCGGCCTGCAGCAGCACCCGCGGAAAGCGCCGGGCGAACTGCTCGCTGAAGATCCAGTGGGTGGTGGCGCGGCGACCGTCGAGCAGGCCGGCCTGGGCGGTGACGAAGGCGCCGGTGCACATGCTGGCGATGTAGCTGCCCTGCGCATGGCGCTCGCGCAGCCAGGCGCTCAGCGGCTCCAGGGCCGGCAGCACGGCGAGGATGTTGAACATGAAGCCGGGCACTATCACCAGATCGCTGTGCGGCACCTCGCTCAGCGCTCGCTGCGGGCTCAGGCGCAGGCCGCCGGTGCACTCGACCGGGGCGCCGTCGAGGGAGGCGCTGTGCACCTCGAACGGCGTCGCCGCCGGGTCGCCGGTGAGAAAGCGCTGCAGCACGTTGGCGCATTCGAGAAACTCCAGCGCCGCCGAGACGCTGGTGGCCGAGCAGCGCTCGGCCATCACCACCGTGACCTTCATCCTTCCCGCCCCGCTGGCGGAATTATCCGCCTGTTATTGGTCGTTTTTGCCCATGGTGAGGCGCCGCTGCACTTCCTAGCATGGCCTCACCCGGGCGCCACTGGCGGCCCGCGACTCATCAGGCAGGAGAACAGCGGCGATGAAACATACAGCCTACCGGCTCTTCAAAAAACCCTTTTTCGGGCGCTTCATGAAGCCCTGGCGCTGGCCCGAACAGGTCGATGCGGCGCGTTGGCAGCGCCTGGTGCTGACCAGCGAATCGGGTGCCAGCCTGGCCGCGCTGCTGGGCGAGGCGCGCGCGGGGCAGGTGCGCGGCGCGGTGCTGCTGTGTCACCCGATGGGCACCGCGGCCAAGGGCTTCTGGCTCAAGCACGGGCACGCCGAGCTGCTGCGCGCGGCCGGTTATCACGTGATGCTGTTCGATCTCAACGGCTTCGGTGAGAGCAGTTCCACCACCATGGACTACCCGCTCGACGTGCTCGCCGCCGGGCAGGCGCTGCAGGCACGCTACCCGGATCTGCCGGTAGCGCTGCTCGGCGCCTCGATGGGCGCGGCCATGGGCCTGTGCGCCCTGGCGCTGGCGCAGCATCCGTTCAAGGCGGCGGTGCTGGAGTCGGCCTTCCCCACCCTGCTGCACTTCTGGCGGCCCTACCCGCTGCCGCGCCTGGGCATCCAGCTCAGCCGCCTGCTCTATCCGGCCGGCGAACGCCGCCTGCGTCCGCTGCATGCCGCGCAGCGCCTGGTCGGCCGCCCGCCGCTGCTGCTGATCTACGGCGAGGAGGATCGCCACACCCCGCTCGCGGACGGCCAGCAACTGCACGCGGCGCTGACCGCCGCCACCCAGTGCGAGTTCTGGCAGGTGCCGGGTGCCGACCATACCCTGGCCTATGTCGCCCAGCCGGAGGCCTATGCGCGGCGGGTGCTGGAGTTTCTCGATGGCCAACTGGGCGCCGCGGCAAGCCCGAGCTGTACGGCGGCGTAGGGTGCGCCGCGCGCACCCCCGAACACCTACATGGCCAGGCCACCCTCCAGCTTGCGCCACAGCAGGCGCACCGCGGCCTTGCGTACCAGGGCGCAGCGGTACAGGCGGATCTCCAGCGGGATCTGCCAGTGCTCGCCGCCGCAGATCGCCAGTTCGCCACGGGCCAGTTCGGCGGTGACCGACAGCCGTGGCACCCAGGCCACGCCCATGCCCTGCAGGGCCATGCTCTTGAGGCTGTCGGCCATGGCGGTTTCGTACACCGTGGTCGAGCGCAGCGCGCGCTGGCGCAGCAGCAGGTTGACCGAACGACCGAGGAAGGCGCCGGCGCTGTAGGCCAGCAGTGGCACGCTCTGCCCGCCGTCGAGGTCGAACAGCGGCGCGCCGGCTTCGCCGACCGCGCACACCGGCAGCATGGAGGTGGTGCCCAGGTGCAACGAGGGGAAGATCTCCGGGTCCATCTGCAGCGCGGCGTCCGGGTCGTAGTAGGCGAGGATCAGGTCGCAGGCGCCTTCACGCAGCGAGTGCACCGCTTCGCCGACGTTGGTCGCCACCAGTCGGGTGGTCAGTGGCAGGCCTTCGCGGCGCAGGCGGGCGATCCATTCGGGGAAGAAGCCCAGGGTCAGCGAGTGGGCGGCGGCAATCGACAGCATCTCGCCCTGCTGGCCTTCCAGGTTGTGCAGGTGGCGCACCACTTCGCCGAGCTGTTCGACCAGGCTGCGCGCGGTGACCAGAAACAGCCGGCCGGCTTCGGTGAGTTCGACGGGTGTGCAGGAGCGGTCGACCAGGGTCAGGCCGAGCATGCCTTCCAGGCTGCGGATACGTCGGCTGAAGGCCGGCTGGGTGACGAAGCGCTTTTCCGCGGCCTGGGAGAAGCTGCGGGTGGCGGCCAGGACGATAAAGTCCTCCAGCCATTTGGTTTCCAGGTTCATCGTAGGCTTCCGAGGCTTGCACGAGGCGTAGGGTGGGTTAGCGCCGCTGAACGCGGTTCGACAGACGCAGCTGCCGTGGTGCGTCGCGTAACCCACCGGGCGATGGATCACGTTGCGCCGATGCTGGGTTACGCCGCGTCTCGAACGAGGTGATGTTCGCCAATGGCAGCATGCGGCTAACCCACCCTACGTTTGCCGCCATCCCGCAGTCACACCGACATTATGCCGATTGTGCATAGGGCAGCAAGCAACGGCATTGGCCGAGCTAGTGGCTGAGCCCATAGTCTATGGGCATCGCGGCACTCGCCGCATTTCCCAAGAGCCATCCCCATCATGTCCTCTGCTGCATCTGTTCGCGTCGAAAAAGACCTGCTCGGCACCCTCGAAGTCCCCGCCGATGCCTATTACGGCATCCAGACCCTGCGCGCCGTGCAGAACTTCCGCCTGTCCGGCGTGCCGCTGTCGCACTACCCGAAACTGGTGATCGGCCTGGCCATGGTCAAGCAGGCCTCGGCCGACGCCAACCGCGAGCTGGGCCACCTGTCCGCCGCCAAGCACACGGCGATCAGCACCGCCTGCGCGCGCATCATCCAGGGCGAGTTCCACGAGCAGTTCGTGGTCGACATGATCCAGGGCGGCGCCGGCACCTCGACCAACATGAACGCGAACGAAGTCATCGCGAACATCGCGCTGGAGGCCATGGGCTTTGAGAAGGGCCAGTACCAGCACCTGCACCCGAACAACGACGTGAACATGGCGCAGTCGACCAACGACGCCTACCCGACCGCCATCCGTCTCGGTCTGCTGCTCGGCCACGACAGCCTGCTCAGCGCGCTGGACAAGCTGATCCAGTCCTTCGCCGCCAAGGGCCTGGAGTTCGGCCACGTGCTGAAGATGGGCCGCACCCAGCTGCAGGACGCCGTACCCATGACCCTCGGCCAGGAATTCCGCGCCTTCGCCACCACCCTCGGCGAAGACCTGCAGCACCTCAAGCTGCTGGCGCCGACCCTGCTCACCGAGGTCAACCTGGGCGGCACCGCCATCGGCACCGGCATCAACGCCGACCCGAAATACCAGGCCCTGGCGGTCAAGCGCCTGGCCATCATCAGCGGCCACCCGGTGGTGCCGGCGGCCGACCTGATCGAGGCCACCAGCGACATGGGCGCCTTCGTGCTGTTCTCCGGCATGCTCAAGCGCACCGCGGTCAAGCTGTCGAAGATCTGCAACGACCTGCGCCTGCTGTCCAGCGGCCCGCGCACCGGGATCAACGAGATCAACCTGCCGCCGCGTCAGCCGGGCAGCTCGATCATGCCGGGCAAGGTCAACCCGGTGATCCCCGAGGCGGTCAACCAGGTGGCCTTCGAGGTGATCGGCAACGACCTGGCGCTGACCATGGCGGCCGAGGGCGGCCAGCTGCAGCTCAACGTGATGGAGCCCTTGATCGCCTACAAGATCTTCGACTCGATCCGCCTGCTGACCCGCGCCATGGACATGCTGCGCGAGCTGTGCATCGACGGCATCACCGCCAACGAGGCGCATTGCCGTGCGCTGATGGAGAACTCCATCGGCCTGATCACCGCGCTCAACCCCTACATCGGCTACGAGAACGCCACCCGCATCGCCAAGGTCGCCCTGGACAGCGGGCGTGGCGTGCTGGAGCTGGTGCGCGAGGAGCAGCTGCTGGACGAGGCCACCCTGGCCGACATCCTGCGCCCCGAGAACATGATCGCCCCGCGCCTGGTTCCGCTGCAGGGCTGATCTTCCTGGCAACACCCGCGCCGCCCTCGTTCGAGTGCGGCGCGTTGCTTTCCGCCCTAGCCTGCCGGGCGGCACCGCTGAAGGCCGCACAGACGGCCCCACAACAACGACAATCCGGGTGATAACCATGAGTCAGAGCAATACCGCTTCCCTCTCCCTCCTTGCGCGCGTGCCGCTGTGGCAGCAGATCCTCGTCGGTCTGGCCCTCGGCGTCGCTGTCGGCATGCTGTCCAAGAGCGGCGCCCAGGCGCTGGCGCCAATCGGCGCGCTGTTTCTCAACGCGATCAAGATGCTGATCGTGCCGCTGGTATTCGTCTCCCTGGTGGCGGGCATCACCGCCATGAGCGACAGCGCCAAGCTCGGCCGCATCAGCGTCAAGACCATCGCCATCTACCTGATCACCACCGCCTTCGCGGTGAGCATCGGCCTGGCGTTCGGCGCCCTGTTCAGCCCCGGCGAGGGCATGCACATGGTCGCCAGCGGCAGCGAGGAGGCCAAGCAGGCGCCCTCGCTGGTGCAGATCCTGGTGGGCCTGGTGCCGACCAACCCGGTCACCGCCTTCGCCGAGGGCAACATCCTGCAGATCATCGTGTTCGCCATCGCCCTGGGCGTGAGCATGAACCTGATCGGCGACAAGGCCGCGCCGGCGGTCAAGCTGTTCGACAGCCTGGCCGAGGTGTTCTACAAACTCACCGACTTGGTGATGCGCCTGGCGCCGATCGGCGTGTTCGCGCTGATCGCCGGCGTGGTCGCCGCCCACGGCATCGAGGTGCTGCTGCCGCTGGCGAGCGTGATCGGGGTGATCTACCTGGCCAGCATCGCCCATATGCTGCTGGTCTACGGCGGCCTGATCGGCGGCCTGGCGCGCCTCAGCCCGCTGCGCTTCTTCCAGGGCATCGCCCCGGCGCTGGCGGTGGCCTTCAGCACCTCGAGCAGCGCCGGCACCCTGCCGGTGTCCATCGAATGCGCGCGCAAGAACCTTGGCGTGTCGCAGGGCGTGGCCGGCTTCGTGCTGCCGGTGGGCGCCACCATCAACATGGACGGCACCGCCATCTACCAGGGCGTGCTGGCGCTGTTCATCGCCCAGGCCTTCGGCGTCGACCTGAATGCCGGTCAGTACCTGATGATCATCCTCACCGCTACCCTGGCCTCGATCGGCACCGCCGGCGTGCCCGGCGCCGGCCTGATCATGCTCGGCCTGGTGCTGACCTCGGTCGGCCTGCCGCTGGAAGGCGTGGCGCTGATCGCCGGCATCGACCGCATCCTCGACATGGCGCGCACCACGGTGAACGTCGCCGGCGACCTGATGACCACCACCCTGGTGGGCAGCAGCGAGCAGGAGCTGGATCGCGACGTCTACAACAGCGACAACGCGGCCTGAACGACGATTTTCATAGGAGGCCTCACCAGCCTCGCTCCTCAGGGATGGCCTCGGCCATCCCTTTTTTTGCCGGCGCATTGCAGGGTGCGGCGTGCGCACCCCTTATCCACGCCAGCCGAGCACTGCTCTGGCCGATCCTGGCCATCACCGCATGGCGCCGCGCTATTCCAGCACGAACAGGCCGTCGTGCAGCTGGGTGCCGCTCAGGCGCTGGCGGATGTCATCGTCGATCCGCGCGTCGTCCGGGGCGTAGAGCATCAGCTGGCGGTAGGCGTTGACCCGGTTGATCTCGTTGCCCAGGTATTGCCAGACCACGCGGGTGCAGGCCGGGGTGCGCCGGTCGCCGCTGGACACCCCGGTCTTGATGCCGTTGAGGCGGGTGATGCGGCTCTTGAAGCTGGGGATGAGGATGGTCTGGCTGATCTCGTTGCCGGTCAGCGACTCGTAGTCGATGAGGAACAGCCGGTCCTGCAGGTAGAAGGCCGCGCCCAGGTAGCGGCAGCGCACCCAGTCCTCGGCGCCGCCGCGGGTGCGTTCCTGACGCTCCTGGCGTTCCTGGCGCTCGAACAGGTAGTTGCCGCGCTCCTCGCGCAGGTGCACCAGCGACAGCAGCACCTGGCCCGGCACCGACATGCAGTTGGAGTACTCGAAGTAGTAGCCGCAGTAGCGGCCCATCGGGCTGGCCTGCTGGCGCAGCGGCTCGAACAGCTCCAGCAGCGGGTCGCTGCCGGCCTGCGCCTGGGCGTCGGGGCTGCGTGCACCGACCAGGCGGGCGAACTGCTCGCTCGGCATGGCCAGCTCGAAGGGTTCGACGCCGAAGAAGTCGCAGATGCGCTTGAGGTTGTGCGCGGTCGGCCGGCTCTGCCCGGCCAGGTAGCGGTTGAACTGGGCGCGGTTGAGCGACAGTTTGCGGCACACCTCGGCGATCGAGCGGTAGTGGCTGCACAGCAGTTTCAGGTTGGCGCCGAGGGCATCGGACATGAGGGCGTACCGGCTGATGCAAGTGACGCGATTCTAGCATCAACTCGCGTCAGGTCGCCGCGACCCGCGAAATTGTCTGGCAAGGCCCCTATCGCCAACCATTCGCCAGCCGCCCGGCGGGGCTGCATTCCCATTCAGAACAACAAGAGAGAAAGCCTCCCATGCTCGATCTTCTCAACGACCTTATCTGGAGCAAGCTGCTGATCGTGATGCTGATCGGTCTCGGCCTGTACTTCACCGTCGCCTCGCGTTTCGTCCAGTTCCGCTACTTCAGCAGCATGTTCCGCATCTTCGCCGAGGCCTTCCAGCGTCAGCCCGGCCAGCTCAGCTCGTTCCAGGCACTGATGCTCTCGGTAGCCGGCCGCGTCGGCGCCGGCAACATCGCCGGCGTGTCGGTGGCGATCATGCTCGGCGGCCCCGGCGCCATCTTCTGGATGTGGGTCGTGGCCCTGGTCGGCATGGCCACCAGCTACTTCGAGTGCTCCCTGGCGCAGCTGTACAAGCGCCGCGAAGCCGACGGCAGCTACCGCGGCGGCCCGGCCTTCTACATCCAGCACGGCCTCGGCCAGCGCTGGCTGGGCATCGTGGTGTCGATCCTGCTGCTGGTGACCTTCGGCTTCGGCTTCAACGCCGTGCAGTCCTTCACCGTGGCCAGCTCGCTGCACGACACCTTCGGCCTGCCCACCATCGTCAGCGGCCTGATCCTGACCGCGGTGATCGGCCTGATCATCTTCGGCGGCATCAAGCGCATCGCCAGCATGGCCGACGTGCTGGTGCCGGTGATGGCCTTCTCCTACATCGGCATGGCGCTGGTGGTGATCGGTCTGAACCTGCCCGAGGTGCCGGCGGTATTCGCCCTGATCGTCAAGAGCGCCTTCGGCCTGGAGCCGGCCTTCGCCGGCGGCATCGGCGCGGCGATCATGATGGGCGTCAAGCGTGGCCTGTTCTCCAACGAAGCGGGCCTCGGCAGCGCGCCGAACGTGGCCGCGGTGGCCGAGGTCAAGCACCCGGCCGCGCAGGGCATCGTGCAGTCGCTCAGCGTGTTCATCGACACCCTGCTGGTGTGCACCAGCACCGCGCTGATCATCCTGCTCTCCGGCGTCTATCAGCCGGGCAGCGAAATGGCCGGCGTGGTCCTGACCCAGACCGCCCTGGCGGCCGTGGTCGGCGAGTGGGGCCGGGTGTTCGTCAGCCTGGCGCTGCTGCTGTTCGTCTTCACCACCCTGATCTACAACTACTATCTCGGCGAGAACGCCCTCGGCTTCTTCAGCCAGAAGCGCATGCCGGTCATCGTCTACCGCGTGCTGGTGGTGTGCCTGGTGCTGTGGGGTTCGGTGCAGGATCTGGGCACCGTGTTCGCCTTCGCCGACGTCACCATGGGCCTGCTGGCCATCTGCAACCTGGTGGCCCTGGCGCTGCTGTTCAAGGTCGGCCTGCGCCTGATGCGCGACTACGACAGCCAGATCAAGGCTGGTGTAGAGTCGCCGGTATTCGACGCCAAGCAGTTCGCCGACCTGGACCTCGACCCGGCGGTGTGGACCGGCCAGGCGGCCAAGCCCGTCGTCGCCGCGGACCCGGCCGAGATCGGCGACCGGGTGCACCAGCGTTGAGTTGACCCAAGCAAGGAAGGAGGGGGCCAAGGCCCCCTTTCTTTTGCCCGTGATTTGCGAGGAGAGTCCATGGCGACCCCTGAGAAACTGCTGGTGCTGTACACCGGCGGCACCATTGGCATGCAGATGAGCGAAGCGGGCCTGGCGCCGGCCTCCGGCTTCGAGGCGCGGATGCGTGCGCAGCAGGCCGAGGAGGCGCAGGGCGAGCTGCCGCAGTGGCAGTTTCGCGAGCTGCTGCCGCTGATCGACAGCGCCAACATGAACCCGGGCCACTGGCTAGCCCTGCGCGACGCCATAGTCGCCGCCGTCGAGGTCGACGGCCATGATGCCGTGCTGGTGCTGCACGGCACCGACACCCTGGCCTACAGCGCCGCGGCGCTGAGCTTCTTGCTGCTCGGCCTGGGCGTGCCGGTGCTGCTGACCGGCGCCATGCAGCCGGCCGGCGTGGCCGGTGGCGACGCCTGGCCCAACCTGTTCGGTGCCATGCGCGCGTTGCGGCGCGGT